>JAYVCN010000175.1:0-17274 GCA_043749875.1 Candidatus Eiseniibacteriota bacterium
TGCGGCCGCGGCTCTTCACGCGCGCCCAGGCGCGGTAGAGCTGCTCGTAGGCGCCATCGCCCAGCGCCAGCGCGATGCGCGCGGCGACCTCCTCACCCGGGACCTTGCGGCCGTGTTCGATGTTGAACAGGAACGACGTCGCCAGCCCGCCGGCCGCCTCGGATAGCCGCTTGTAGGACAGCCCCTGCGACATGCGCAGCGTGCGGATGCGCTGCGCCACGGGGTCGTCCGCGCCGGGAGAGGCGCTGTTGGAGCGGGAGAGAGTTGGAGCCATGCGGGCAAGCTAACGCGTTCTCCCACGGGATGCCAATTGCGCCGGAACATTCACCGCGTTGCGCGCGAGCGCGCGCCGGTGTGAGCACCCGCGGCGTCCGGCGCGCATGCCTTGTCGCGCCCGGACGGGCAGCCTAGCCTGCGCCAGTTCCCTTCCCGCCCGCTCCCGTTCGAGGAGGCCACATCATGCTGCGCCGCGACAAACTGCCAGCGCTCGTCAAGCGTCTTGAGATACCGCTCTTCAAACGCCTTGAGAGAGCGCTCGTCACGCTCGCTCTGCTTGCGCTCGTCGCATTGCCCGCTGCGCCGGCACACGCCGCGGGAAAGGCCGCGCCGGCCGCGCACCGCGCCGCGAGTGCGCCGACACTGTCACCCGCCACCTACCCGGTGGAACGCTACACGCTCGACAACGGGCTCACGGTCATCCTGCACGAGGACCACGCCGTGCCCGTGGTGTGCTTCTGGCAGTGGTACCGGGTGGGCTCGCGCAACGAACGCCAGGGCATCACCGGGCTGTCGCACTTCTTCGAGCACATGATGTTCAACGGATCGAAGAACGTGCCGCCCAAGGAATACGATCGCCAGCTCGAGACGCGCGGTGCCTACTCGAACGCGTTCACCAGCCACGACATGACCGCGTACTACGAAGAGGGCGGCAAGGAGTCGTTCGAGACCATGTTGAAGCTCGACTCCGACCGCATGCGCGAGCTGTCGCTGCTGCCCGACCTGTTGAAGAGCGAGATCGAGGTCGTGCGGGAAGAGCGCCGCTTCCGCACCGACAACTCGGTGCCCGGCCTGCTCGACGAGGCGCTGTACGCGGCCGCGTTCCAGGCCTCGCCGTACCACTGGCCGGTGATCGGTTGGATGAAGGAGCTGGAGCGCATCACGCGCGACGAGATGGTGGACTACTTCCGCACCTACTACGCACCCAACAACTGCACGCTGCTGCTCATCGGGGATTTCGCGCCGGCGGACGCCAAGGCGAAAATACGGCAGTACTTCGGCGACATTTCACGGCAGCCGCCTCCGGCGGCCCCCGTGAACGGTGAGCCGGAGCAGAACGGCGAGCGCCGCGTCGAGGTCCGCTACCCGTCCGAGACCGTGTCCTTCGACATCGGCTACAAGGCGCCCTCCGTGGCGAGTGACGACATCTGGGTGCTCGACGTGCTGGCCAACGTGCTGTCCGGGGGCGAGTCGTCGCGGCTGCACCAGGCGCTGGTGTACGACCAGCAGATCGCTCTCTCCGCGGGCGCATCGTTCCGCGCCGGGCTCGAGCCGGGGCTATTCGAGTTCTACGTCGAGATGAAACCCGGGAAGACCGCCGCCGAGGGCGAAAAAGCGCTGTATGCCGAGATCGAGCGTCTCGCCAACGACGGTCCCACCGAACGCGAGCTGCAAAAGGCGCGCAACCAGGCCGAGTCGGGATTCATCTCGGCCCTGAAGACCAACAACGGCGCCGGCCAGACGCTCGGCTTCTACGAGCACGTGCACGGTGACTATAAGAAGATGTTCTCCGCCGTCGAACGCTACCGCGCGGTGACCGCGGCCGACTGCCGCCGCGTCGGGAAGCAGGTGTTCGACCCGACCCGACGCACCGAGGCGATCCTCGTGCCCCTCGAAGTCGGCAAGGAGGCGCAGCCATGATGTCTCGCATGATGTCTCGCATGATGTCTCGCATGATGTCTCGCGGGATGCGTCGCCGGTCGTTCCGGGTGCTGTCGCTGCTGGCGGCGCTGCTGGCGGCGACGGTACTCGTCGCCGAGGCTCGCGCGGCCGAGACCCCGCGCGCGGCCAGCTCCGCCACGGTGCGCGCGCAGCTGCCGAACGGACTCAAGGTCATCATCGTGCCGACGTCGCGCCTGCCACTCGTGGACTTCCGGCTCGTCGCGCGCGCCGGCTCGGTGAACGATCCCGCCGGACGCGAGGGTGTGGCCGAGCTGACCGCCGAGCTGCTCACGCAGGGTGCGGGCAAGCGTACGGCCAAACAACTGGCGGACGACATCGAGTTCGTGGGCGGCTCGCTCAGCGCCAGTGCCGGCGCCGAGCAACTGGTGGTGAGCTGCGAAGTGCTGAAGAAGGATGTGGGCGTGGGGCTCGAGTTGTTCCACGACGTGATCGTGTCGCCAGCGTTCAGCGCCGAGGAGTTCGCGCGCAAGAAGGAAGCGGCGCTGGGCCAGATCGCGTCGGACAAGAGCGAGCCGTCGGTGATCGCCGAGAACGCGATGACCCGCTGGTTCTGGGGGGACAGCCCGCTCGGCCATCCAGCCATCGGCTGGGAGACGAGCTTGAAGGCCGCGACGCGCGACGACGTGGTGAAGTTCCACCACGACTACGTGGCGCCGGAGCGCTCGGTGCTGGTGGTGGTCGGCGACGTCAGTGCGACGGCTTTCCTGGCCTCGCTGCGTTCGGCCTTTGCCGGCTGGAAGCAGTCGGGCGCGGCCCCTGCCGGCGACCCGTACGGCCCCGCGGCCGCGATCCACGGGCGCACGGTGCGTATCGTCAACAAGCCGGAGGCGACCCAGGCGCAGATCCGCATGATGTGTCCGTCGGTGCCGCGCAACCATCCGGACTGGTACGCGCTGCAGGTGGCCAACACCATCTGCGGCGCAGGATTCACCTCGAGGCTCGTGAACTCGATCCGCGTCGAGCAGGGCCTCACGTACAGCATCGGCAGCGGATTCCGCCAGGACCGCGCCGCGGGGGCGTTTCGCATCAGCACGTTCACGCGCAATGAACAGCTGCGAAAGTGTGTCGACGCCGTGCTCGCCGAAGTCAAGAAGCTCGTCGATAGCGGCCCCACCGACGCCGAGCTGGACAAATCGCACAACTACCTGAAGGGCCAATTCCCACTCGGCCTGCAGTCGCCGGACGAGCTGGCTGGCGAGATCGCGAACGTCGAGTTTTTCGGGTTGCCCGAGGATTTCATCGCCAGCTACCCCGACAAGATCGGCGCTGTGAACATGGCCGACGTGAAGCGCGTGCTGAAGACGTACTTCTGCACCGACGATCTCAAGATCCTCGTGGTCACGAATGGCGAGCTGGCAAGGAAGGCGCTCGACGGCGTCGGGACGCTGGAGATGAAGGAGATCGAGTAGCGGGAATGAGCGAGCACAGCCAGATGCCGCCGCCCGCGGAGCCTCCGGGGCGTACCCTCGCCGGATTACACCCCAACATCATCGCGCTCGGGTTGACCTCGTTCTTCACCGACATCTCGAGCGAGATGCTGGTGCCGGTGCTGCCGCTGTTCATCACCGCGACGCTGGGCGCGTCAGTGGCGAGCCTGGGGCTGATCGAGGGCGTCGCCGAGTGCACCGCGTCGGTGCTGCGACTGGTGTCGGGACGCCTCGCCGACACGATCGGCCGCCGCAAGCCACTGGCGATCGCGGGCTATGGACTCTCGGGCGCATGCAAGGCGGCCATGGCGCTGGCTGGCACCTGGCCGGTCATGCTGGGCATGCGCTTCGGCGACCGCGTCGGGAAGGCGCTGCGTACGCCGCCGCGCGACGCGCTGCTCGCCGACTCCAGCACGGACGCCAACCTCGGCCGCGCGTTCGGCGTGCACCGCGCCATGGATACCTTTGGAGCCGCGCTGGGTCCGCTCGTCAGCTGGTGGCTGCTGGCACGCTGGTCCGCGCTCGGCAGCGAGGGCTACCGGCGCGTGTTCCTGCTCTCGGGTATTCCGTCGGCGCTCGCCGTGCTGGTGCTCATCTTCATGCTGCGCCCGCCGCGCCCGCGCCCGCGCAGCGTCACCGCACCCGCCGCCGCCGGCCCACTTGGCCCGACCTTCGCGCGCTTCGTCGCCGCCGACACGCTGTTCCAACTCGGCAACTCGAGCACGGCGTTCCTGCTGCTGCGCGCGCAGCAGGTGGGCTTCAGTGCCGGTGGTGTGGCGCTGCTCTACCTGACGTACAACTTGATCGCGGCCTCACTGTCGCTGCCACTCGGCTGGCTCTCCGACCGCATCGGCCGCCGGCCGCTGCTGCTCGCGGGCTATCTGCTGTATGTGTTCGCCTACGGCGCCGCCGCGTTCGTGCCCACACGCCGGGGTGCGGTCATCGCGTTCGTCGTGCTGGCCGTGCATGTGGCGCTCATGGACGGCCAGGCCAAGAGCCTGATCACCGATCTCGTGCCGCGCGAGCGGCGCGCCACGGCGTTCGGCACCTACAGCGCCGTGGCCGGGATCGCGCTGCTGCCCGCGAGCCTCGCCGCCGGCCTGCTGTGGCAGCGCGTCGGACCGCAGGCGCCCTTCGCCCTCGGGGCCACGCTGGCGCTGGCGGCTGCGATCGCGTTCGCGGCGCTGCTTCCGGCCGCTCGCGAACAGGCCGAGCGGCATGCCTGAGCCGCGCGGCGAGCGCTCGCGCATCGCCGCGTTGATCGCGGGACTTCCGCAGGGCGTTCGCGTCGTGCTCGGGCCCGGCGACGACGCCGCCGTGCTGCGCCCGCGCGACGGCTACGATCTCGTGGTGACCACGGACACGTTCGTCGAGGGTCGGCACTTCCTGCGTGAGCTCGTGACGCCGGCCGAGGCGGGGGCGCGGCTCGCGCTGGCGAATCTCTCGGACCTGGCGGCGATGGCGGCCGAGCCGCGCTGGGCGCTGGTTTCGCTCGTGGTGCCGGCCGCGTGGAACGCCGCGGACTGCGAATCACTCGAGCACGCGTGCGCGCGCGCGCTGGCCGCAGAGGGCGCGGTGGTGGTGGGCGGGAATCTCGCGTCGGGCGGCGGACCGTTCGTGGCCACGCTGACGCTGCTCGGAGAAGTCGCGTGTGCGCGCGCATGGACCCGGAGCGCCGCACGCGCGGGCGACATGCTGGCGGTGTCCGGTGTGCCGGGCAGCGCGGCCGCGGCGCTCGCGCTGGCGTTGTCGAATACGCCGCCGTCGTGGTCGCGCGTTCCCGAAGCACTCCAGCGTGCGTATGTCGCGCCTGCGTGCCGCATGCGCCTCGCGCGCGAGCTGGCCACGGCGGGCGGCGTGCGCGCGGCCATCGATCTGTCGGATGGACTGGCCGGCGACCTCGCGCGACTGTGTGAAGCGAGCGGCGTCGGCGCACGGCTCGACGCGGCGCGCCTGCCGGCGAGCGAGGCGCTTCGCCACGCGGCTCGCTCGCTGTCGGCGCTCGTGGGCCGGAGTCGCCCGCCTCAGGACGTCGGACGACAGCCGCCGGACGAGAGCGCATTGCTGGCCCAACTTCAGCTCTCAACGAGTGACGACTACGAACTGCTGCTGGCCGTGGACCCTGCGGCGTGGGCGCGTTGTGCGGCCCTCGCCGAGGCATCCGGAGCGCCGCTCGCCGCGATCGGCGAGGTGACCGCCGCGCCGGGACTGCGCCTGCGCGACGCCGACGGGGCCGAGCGAGCGCTCGAGGGGGGCGGCTGGGATCACTTTCCGGCCCCGGAATGAGCGCACACGCCCTTACGCCGTGCCGCTGGAGAAAACTCGGCGGCCTGGGTAGCGCAGCGCGAGCGAGTAATGCATTGCCCGGCGCGCGCACCTTCCATTAGCCTCATTGGTCCTATGAATGCGCGTGGGAGTATCGGATGCTGGACGCTTGTCGCCGCACTGGCCCTGGCCGGCTGCTCCGACCTGGGCTCGCCGCTCAAGCTCTTGCCGCGCATCGAGCTCTCGGCGTCATCGCTCGATTTCGGGACGGTCGTGGTAAGCGGCTCAGCCACGCGCAGCGTCGTGCTGCGAAACTCCGGCACTGCCGACCTGCACGGGTTCGCCGCGGTGTCCTGCGCGGGCTACAGCATCGACTCGGGTGGCGGCGGGTTCACCGTGCCGCCCGCTGGCCAGCACACGGTGGTCGTGCGCTATCAACCGAGCGCCGTCGGCAGCTCGCCGTGCGAGCTCTCGCTCGGCAACGGCCTGCCGCCGGTGACGCTGTCGGGCTCCGGCGCGCTGCAGGCGCCGGGCGCGGTGTGCACCGTGTCGGTGGACTCACTCGGCTTCGGCACGCTGAGCCTCCCGGGCAACAAGCTCAGCCTGTTCAAGGTGTTCAGCACCGGCACCGCGCCGGTGATCCTGGACGTGGTCGCGAGTTGCGGCGAGTTCTCCGTGCTCGGCGGCGGCGGCCCGCGCACGCTGGCCCCCGGCGACTCGCTCACGGTGACGCTCGGGTTCGCACCCGCCGCGGGCGGCCACTTCGCGTGCACCATCGCCACGGGCCCCGGCTGTCCCGACGTGGCGGTGACTGGCGATGCCACGAGTGTGTCGTTCACGACGCAGATCCTGCCGATTTTCAACAGGGGCCCGAACAACTGCAACTTCTGCCACATCTTCCAGAGCACGAGCGACCTCGTGAGCGTGCCCGCCCCCGGCTACCCGGGCGCGGTCCGCATCGCGCCATTCGACCTTGCGGGCTCGGTGCTCTACGGCAAGATCGCGGGCACGCGCCAGTACGGCCAGAACATGCCGCTCGGCTCCAGCACGCTCATCCCGATCTCCGAACGGAACCTCATCAGGACCTGGATCCTCGAAGGCGCCCACAACAATTAGCCGAAGGCGGGACATGCAACACCGGCAACGCTGGACGCACAACGCACGCACGACGCGCTCGGGCACCTGGTTCACGCTCGCGCTCGTGGCGCTCTTGCTGCTTCCCGCACTGCAAGCCCGCGCGGTGCCGCGCTACTCCGCGCGCTACGAGCAGAACTGCATGCTGTGCCATGTCAATCCTACCGGCGGTGGTATGCGCTCGGCGTACGCATCACAGCAGCTCGTCCCCAAAGAGATCGCGATGTCGCCGCGCACACCCGAGGCGATCGCCCAGCTCGATACGCACCTCGGCAAGAACGTCACCATCGGCGCCGACTTTCGCGAGCTGTTCATCGCCGCCACCGCGAATGCGTCGCTGGCGCCGCCGCAGGGATTCTTCCCCATGCAGGGCGACGTCTACCTGGCGTTCCAGCTCGATCCCAAGTACACGCTCTACTACGACCGCGGCATGTCGAACACGTATGAAGTATTCGGGCTCGCGAACGTGCTGCCGTGGGACGGCTACGTGAAGGCGGGCCGGTTCGTTCCGGCGTACGGCTGGAAGTTCGATGACCACACCATGTTCGTGCGCAGCGAGGAAGGCTTCGCGCCGCCAGGCAATGCCGACGGCGGCGTCGAGGTGGGCTTCTCGCCCAAATACGGCGACCTCCAGCTCGCGCTCGTCAACGGCAGCCGCGGCAGCACGCTCGACTCCGACCGGCGGCTCGCGACCGCGCTCAACATGAGCGCCCGGTTCAAGCTGGGGCCGTTCGTGGCCACGGCAGGCGTCGCGGGCTATTCGCAGCCGGGGATCCAGGAGGACCTCAACAGCGGCGGCGCGTTCGGCTACCTGAGCGCTTGGAACGTGACCTGGCTCGGGCAGGGAGACCTCGTGCGCCGTGACCCTTACCTGACACCCGCGACGACGTCCGTGGTCACATCGCATGAACTGAGCGTACTGTTGAGGCAGGGCGTCGAGCTCAAGTCGACGTATGATTTCTATGACCCCGATCGCTCGCTCCGCACGGGGTCCAAGTCGCGCTGGGGCCTTGGCGTCATGGTCATGCCGCGACCGTTCCTGGTGGCCGAGGCGGACTTTCGCAGCACGCACGTCCAACGCGGCCTGGCCCTGTCCGCGCGCGACTTCGACGAAGGCATCTTCCAGCTGCACTTGTTGTACTGATCCGGCAGTCGCCGGAACGAGGGGGTTCCATGCGGCAGCACGTTCTGGTCGGTGGTCTCGCGTCGAGCGTCGTGGGGCTGCTCGCGCTCACGGCGGGCGCGTCCCACGCCACCGACTTCATGGTCCGGCCAGGGAAGGACACGAACGTGGTGTTCACGTCGAACGCGATGGTGGAGACGTTCGAGGGCAAGACCCACAGCATGACGGGCACGCTCACGCTTGAACCCGGCAGCGTGGGCGACAGCATCACCGTGCACCTCGAGGTCGACCTTGCCAGCCTCGACACCGGCAAGGCGCTTCGAAACAAGCACATGCGCGAGGAGCACCTGGAGACGGCCAGGTACCCGAAGGCGGTGTTCGACGGCGCCACGGTGCTGTCGCCCGCCGGTGCGAAGCTCGAGCCCGGCAGGAACGTGGCGTTCCAGATCGAAGGCACGTTCGCGCTGCACGGCGTGACGCGCAGGCTCCGCTGCGCTGCGACGGCCACGTTCACGCCGCAAGGCAACAAGGGTGGGGCGATCGCGTTCAACGCCACGTTCCCGGTGGCGCTGCCGGACTACTCGATCAAGCGGCCGGAGTTCCTGTTCCTGAAGCTCGCGGAGACACAGCAGGTGCGCGTTAGCGCGGTCGCTTCTTCGGCGCCTTGAGCGACGTGGCTGTACGGCTCGCTGCAGGCACAGCGGCCGCCCGCTTCTTGGTGGCCGATCTGGCCGCCACGCGGACGGGTGTCACCCGGGCGGGCGTCACCCGGGCCGGCACTCGCGGCACGCGGCGGATGAGGTCGCCGATGACGCGGTTGTCGTCGAGTCCGCCCATGCGGTGGAAGCGCTGCTCGATTCCGAGCAGGAACTTCTTACGCGGGAGCCCGCCGACGTAGTTGGACGGTTTGCCGTCGGCGCCGAGCACGCGATGGCAGGGCACGAGGATCGCCAGCGGATTGGTGAGCACCGCCTGTGCGACCGCGCGCAGGTTCCGCGGCTGGCCCACCGCACGGGCCAGGCTCGCGACCGTGCACGTGGCGCCGTACGGCACCTTCCGCAGCGCCTGCCACACCGCGAGCGATAGGTCGTCGCCGTGCGGGTCGAGCGGCCAATCGATCTCGCGCCGCGCGCCGCTCATGTAGTCGTCGAGCTGGTCCGCGAGCGGGCGCAGGTCGCGCAGGGAGGGCTCCCACACGGTTCCCGGATCGCTCGCCTCGTGCGACGCGATCGTCCGCTTGAGGCTGCGGCGATCCATGAACTCGAGGTAGCGCAGCCCGCTCGGGCTGGCCGCGAGAAACAGCAAGCCCAGCGGCACGGGTGCGGACATCACATGGTAGGCAAGGCGCATGCGGCGCAGTCTCGGGGAAGGGCCGGGGTGGGTCAAGCGAGTTGCGCGCGAACGGGTGACTGCTTCGACGCTCCAGAATCCGACGAGGTGGATTTGGCGGCTGACCGAGGTTTCGAGCTTCTCCTGGCGCCGGCTCATCTTGGGGGCGAAGCGGAGTGGGGCGAGCGGGTCGCGCAAAGCCAGCGTCATCCATCGCTCCGCTCGGAACTGTCACCAGTCTGCCTGGTCTGGACCCAAGATTTCGTTTGACACACCATCGAGCTCCGCTCGGTTGCGACCCGCTGCTCGGCCGAGATTCGCACGCCAGCGCACGCAGCATGGGCGTCGGGGGCGTAACGCCGCCGAGTTGACGAATCTTCTCGTCTGGCTACGCGAATCGCGCCTCTCGTGGCCGCACGACCGCCGCGAACACGCGTGATAAGACTTGATGTGCCCCCGCGACTGACCCTGGCCGCGGAGATCCCAGCCATGAGCAGCCGCCCGCTGAAGCATCTCGCCGATCGCACCCTGTTGCATGACCTGTCGGCGATCATCTCGGAGGATCGCGCCACCACGCCGTCTACGCCGCGCTCGCGGACGGACGGCTGCACCTGACCGCGGTGTACCTGCTTACGCCCCACTTGAACCGAGACACGGTCGAGGGCCTGCTGGCTGCGGCGACGCACATGTCAACGGTTCAAATCAGGCTATTGCTGGCAGAACGATTCCCGAAGCCCGACCTGCCGACATTGCTGCGTGCGATCGCTGCGCCGACTGCTGGCGACGCACTGGCCGTGCGGCCAGTGGTCCCATCGACTGTGCCGAATGGAGCGAATTCGATGGCACCACTGGATTTGAAACCAGCGGTGCCATCAGATTCGCCCGATTCGCTGACATTCATGGTGCCAGTTTCGTCGCCCGTCTCGCCGCACGCGACCATCGCTCCGTCGTCACGCGGCCGGTTCACGCTGCAGCTCACGATGGGCCAGATCACGCACGACCTGCTGCGCGAAGCGCAGGTGTTGCTCGGTCACGCGGTGCCCTCGGGCGATGTCGAGGCTGTGCTCCAGCGTGCCTTGAAGAGAGGTCGTTCCATCGCAGTTTGACCACGTCGTCCCGGTCGCGCGCGGAGGGGAGGCCACCACGGACAGCATTCGACTTCGGTGCCGTGTGCACAATCACGATGAGGCTGAGTGCACGTTCGGACCGGAGTTCATGCGTGGGAAGCGAGAGCGTGCTCGAAGTAAGGCCGCTTACGTCACGAGCAACACTCCATGACGGCACGGCCAGCCGGTCTCCGGGCCAAGCCATACTACGAGTCCGAGGAGCTACTTCTCTTGGCGCTCGGGCGGGGCTCGGCGTCCCATGAGTCGTGGCAACAGTGCACCCGTGCGGCTGGAGTAATCTCGCCACGCGTCGCCGAAGTGTCCGGCGAGCAACGCTTCCTCGCGGCGCACGCGATCGATCTGGAACACGGTCATGGCCAGCGCGAGCGGCAGTGCGAGCGCGCTGCCGAACACGATCGCCGCGCCCCAACTGGCGAGCAGCGCGCCCATGTAGCCGGGATGGCGGACGACCGCATAGCAGCCGGTGCGCTCGAGCGTGTGTTCGCGCTGCACGGCGAGTAACGGCGAGAAGCGCGCACCGAGCTGACGCATGGCGGAGACGCGGATCCACAGCCCGATCGCCGACAGCGCCACGCCGAGCCAGCCGAGCGCATCGGGCGCGGGCAATGGCCAGCGGCCGATGCGTCCGCCCCATGCGGCCACGCCGGGGATGGCGAGCGGGAGCAACGCCAGCGCCAGCATGGCGAGCGGGTCGCGTTCTGAGCGGCTCACGTCCTGTCCGCGAACAGGGCGCGTCACGCCGAGCGTGATGCCCGTGACCCCCCAGACCGCGAGCAACGCGAGCGCACGCGGTGACGTGGCGAGGACGTGCACACTGCCCAGCCCCCACGCCAGCAACGCCGCCTCGAACGCCAGCGCCACAAGCGCGCGCGATACCAGCAGCGGCAGCGGGGGACGGTCGGCCATGGGCTGCAAAATAGCATGGTTCGGTGAACCAATTCCGCCCGGAACGGCGCAAGATGTCTGCCGCTGTCATCGACGTGATGGGCTGCGGCAAGAGCGGCACGGTGACAGGTTCGGCGGGACCGGTTTCGGGATGCATCGCTCCACCGATGGCGGCCTCACCTGGACGGCGGCCACGACGCAGCCGACGCACCTGGATCTGGCGGTGCGCGTTGTCGTCATGCCTCGCGCGCCCTGCCTGACGCGGCGTGCGCCGTGTCCTATGCTGGCGCGGTCCTGCTCGCAGCTTCACCGGAGGCCGATATGTCTTTCTCGTTCCTGGGTCCCTACCATCCGCAGATCGTGCACACGCCGATCGTCATGCTCATCTTCAGCGCGTTCTTCGCGCTGGTCGGCCGGCTCTTCGACCGCGACTGGCTGCAGAGGACGTCCGTGCTCATGCTCGTGTTCGGTTTCCTCGGCGCATTTCTCGCCGTGCAGTCGGGCAACTCTGCGCATCGCGTGCCGGAGCGCTAACAGGGCGTGCCCGAGCAGGACATCGACGAGCACGCCGCGGGCGGCTGGTGGGTCGTCTACCTGTCCGGCGGTGCGTTGGTGGTGATGGCCATCTCGTCGCGGCTCCAGGGCGGCGCGGCAAACGCGCTCGGATTGCTCGCGCTGCTGCTGCAGCTGTGCGCCGCGGCCGCGGTGGGTCTGACGGGTTACCGCGGCGGCAGGCTCGTGTTCGAGCACGGCGCCAACGTGAAAGTGGACGGCCAGCTGGTGAAGAACGCGAACTCCGCAACGCACAACGCGGAGCGCGACAGTACGGGCGAGGAAAAGCGCGAACGCGAGGAGCGCTGAGCGCGGCCTAGTCCTCGAACACCAGCTCCCGCTTCGCCCAGTCGATGGTCGTGCGCCGCCCGCGCAGGATGCCCGGCCCGAGCAACGCGTCGCGGCGCACGCCGTGCCGCCACATCTCGGTCGGTTCCATGGCGCCCGACCAGCCCGGCAGCTTGTCGAACGCCGCGCGACCGAGCGTGAGCGACGCCACGTTCACCTGCGACCACGGCCGGCCCTGGAGCCACGTGCCCGCGCCCTTCACCAGCTTGGAGACGCCGCCCGACTTGATGCCCAGCTCCTCGAACACCGGGTCGGGTGCGCCCACGCCGCCCTCGGGCAGCCCGGTCGCGAGCGTCATGGCCATGCGCCGGCCGCCGTTGATGGAGCCCCACGTGGTCAGCTCGTTCTCGCCCCACAGCTCGAAAGGTACGCGAGTGCCGGCGACGCTCGCGCCGCTTGCAAGTGCCGCCAGCTCGAAGCGCCGGCGCGGATAGTCGAACGTGACCGCAAAACGCCGCAGCACATCCATGCCGATCACGCCCACGACCGGCGCGGATTGTGGACTGACGTCCAACGACAGCTTCCGCAACGACACCACGCCGGCGGGTACGTTCGTGAACTTGATGCCGCCGATCTCGAGCTTTTGCACCAGCGCGTTTCGGATCGCGACGCGCGTGCCGGTCCAGGGTGTGAGCCGCTGGCCCGCGAGCTGCGTGACGCGGTACTGGCTCACGGCCATCGGGTCCACCAACAGGCCTGGCGTGCCGGTGTCCACCATCATCACCACGGGAGTGCCATTGAGTTTCACCTTGAGCAGTGGCGCGGGCCAGATGCGCTCGAACAGGAGTTGCGCCTTCTCGCCCTCCGTCGCCATCGGCGGGCCCTCGGCAAGCCGCTCGAGCAGCGGCTTCCTGCCATCATCGCCCAACTCCTCGCTCAGCTGGCCCGCCTCGTTCCACTCGGCGCGCCGCAGGCGCGTCGCGTACAAGTCGGCGCGCGACTGGTCCACGTCGCCGGCCAGCACCAGCAGGCTTTCGGCCTGGCCCAGTCGGTCCGCCCACAGCGCCAGTTTGCCGAGTGCGGCGCATGCGGCGGGATCGCCGGGCTTGGCGGCGAGCGTGCGCTGGAACAGCGTGCGTGCCTCGGAGACGCGGCCAAGGCGCAAGAGCGCCACCGCAAGCGTGTCGAGCCGCGCGATGTCGCTGCCATGTCCGGCCGTATCGCGAGTGGCGTAGCGCAGCTGCATCTGTGCGTCACGGAAGCTGGGATCAGGCGCCAACCAGTCGGCATGCGCGGCCACGGCGGCGCAGAGCACGCACGCAAGAGTCAGCACAGCGCGTCGGCACGTGAACCCAGCACGCGTTCCCTCGCGTGGCGTACTCACGAGGCGAGGTAGCGGCGCGTGGTCTCGAGCAGCACCTCGGCACCTACTGCCAGGCTCTGCTCGTCGACGTCGAAGCGCGGGTGGTGATGGTCGAACGTCAGGCCGCGCGATTCGTTGCGCGAGCCCACGGCGATGAACACGCCGGGGATGCGGTCGAGGAACGTCGAGAAATCCTCCCCGCCCATCGTGCGCACGTCGTGCCGCACGTTGGCCTCGCCGACCACGCTCACCGCCGCAGCGCGTGCGAACGCGCACATGGCGGGATCGTTCACGGTCGGCTTGTTGCCGCGCTCGTACAGGATGTCCGCCTCGCAGTCGAGCGCCGCGGCGACCCCGCGCACGACGCGTTCGAAGTGCTGCGGGATCGCGGCCCACAGCCCGGGGTCGAACACGCGAACGGTGCCGTTCATCCATGCCGTCTCGGGGATGATGTTGAACGCCGAGCCGGCGCGTAACTGCGTCACGCTGACCACGAGTTCTTTCAAGGGGTCGGCGTTGCGGCTGGTGATGCTCTGCAGCGCGCTCACCGCGTGCGCCAGCGCCAGTACCGGGTCGCGGCTCGACTGCGGCATCGCCGCGTGCGCGCCTTTACCTTTGAACGTCACGGTGAACTCGTCCACGGCCGCCATCCACGGGCCCGCGGTCACGCCCACCGTGCCGAGCGGCAGGTCCTGCCACACGTGCAGCCCGAACGCCGCATCGGCCTTCGCCCACTCGAGCGCGCCGTCCTGGATCATGGCCTCGGCGCCGCCCTTGGGGCCACCGAGTTCCTCGGCCGGCTGGAAGCACAACACGACGCTGCCCTGCATGTCTTTGGATTCAGCCACCAGTTGTCTGGCGATGCCGAGCAGGATGCTGGTGTGGCAGTCGTGGCCACACGCGTGCATGCGGCCTGGAGCCTGCGAGCGATACGGGACGTCGTTCTCCTCGACGATCGGCAGCGCGTCCATGTCGGCGCGCAGCAGCACGGTCTTTCCCGGCTTCCCGCCACTGATCCGCGCCAGCACGCCGGTGCGGCCGACGCCGGTGCGCGGCTCGAGGCCAAGTTTGCGCAGGCGCTCCGCCACGATGCCGGAGGTGCGGACTTCTTCGAACCCCAGTTCGGGGTGGGCATGAAGATCGCGGCGCGTGGCGACCATCTCGTCGAGTGCTGCGCCGGCGAAGTGTGGTGTCGCCGCAGTGGCAGGGGTTGCGGAAGTCGTGGGGCTCAAGCGGGGCCTCCGGAAGGGGCGCGCGGTTGTCGGTGTGGCGTGAGAGCGGGGGTGCGGGCCCGGCAGCCTATCTTGCCACCGCGCGGGACGGGCGCAAAGTGACGGCAGCGTGGCGTGCCCCCACACCGGACGGGCCACGCGACGCGCCCGAGGGCGTCGTCCGGCAGCTCAGCGCGCTAGGCGACGCGCTCGGGAGCGTCGTCGTCCGGCAGCGCGGCGGCGCCGCCGAGCGCGAGCAGCCGCTCGCGCAGCGTCTCTGGCTGCGCGAGTGCGTCGAGCATGGAGAACAGCTCGAACACCGGCCATTCGCAGAGCTTTTTCGCGGTGCTCGGGTCCGCGACCATGGCGGGCTCGGCAATCACCACGATCGGCGGCGGGGCCTCGAGTGCGGCGAACCCTTGCAACAGTGCCGCCGCCTCGGCGAGCGACGCCGGCGCTTCGAGCAACACCACGTCGAACGTGCGCGGCCGCAGGCGAAGCGCCTCGAGGCAGCTCTCATCGTTGCGCTCGAGCGAGACGATGAACTGCGCGGCCGGGGCCAGTCGACCCGCCAGTGCCAGCAGGCGCGGGTCGCGATGAGCCAGCATGACGTTCACCGCGCGCGGCTTGTGCGTGGTGATGGTGCGCCACAACTCGAACAGGAGCTCCTCCCGGCGCACCGGCTTGCGCATGAACCTCACTGCCTTCGGTAGCGCACCCGCGCCCTCGAGCGCCACCGGATCGTGGCCAGTCAGCAGCACGACCGGAATGTCCGCCGTGGCGCGGTTCTCGGCCATGTGCCTCGCCAACTGGGCCCCGGTGCGGAACCGCGCCATCGGCCCTGCGGGCAGCGCGTGGTCGAGCACCACCACCGAAGGGCGCAGCCGGCGCAGCATCATCCACGCGCGCTCTGCGGAATCGGCGACCGCGGTGCGAATGCCGTCGGCATGCAGCACGGCGCGCAGCCACGTCGTGAGCGCGCGGTCATCCTCCACGACGAGCGCCAGCGGGCCTGCGGCCGGGCCCAGCACGCGTTCGTCCGCGCCCGCGGCCGGTCCATCGCGGCCATCACTCTCCGGGCCGGCCCAGCCTGGCGGCAGCGTGAAGCTCACTGTGGTGCCACGGCCGGCACCCCCGCTCGTGAGCCGCACGACGCCACCCATCATCTCGACCAGGTCGCGCACCAGCGACAGGCCCAACCCGGTGCCACCGAACCTGCGTGTCGCACTGCCATCGCCCTGCACGAAGCGTTCGAACACCTGCGCTTGGCGGTCGAGCGGGATGCCGATCCCGGTGTCGCGCACGTCGAACCGCACGTACCCGGCGCCCTCCGGGGCCACGCACGCCAGCGTGATCGAGCCGCGTTCGGTGAACTTGATGGCGTTGTCGAGCAGCAGGCGCAACACCTGCTGCAGCCGTTGGGCGTCTGCGCGCACCGCCAGCGCCGGGTCAGCGAGCGGTTCGCAGATGAGTTCCAGCCCCCGGGCGCGGGCCCGCACGGACATCTCGGCGACCTGGAGCTCGAGCGCCGGGGCCACGGGCAGGGTCTGCATCGAGAGGATGAGCCGTCCCGCCTCGATGCGAGACACGTCGAGCACGTCCTCGATCAGGACGCGCAGGTGCTGACCGCATTCCAGAGCCACTCGCACGGACTGGCGTTCCTCTTCGGGCGAGTCGCACAGGCCGTCATTCACGAGTCCGAGGAAACCGAGGATGCCGTTGAGCGGCGTGCGCAGCTCGTGCGAGGTATTGGCGAGGAACTCGTCCTTGAGCTTCGAGGCTTCGAGCAAGCGGCGGTTGCTGTCCTCGAGCTCGGCGTTGCTCTGCTCGATGGTCTGACGAGCCGCTTGCGTCGCTTCGGCCATGCTGTTGAACGCGTCCCCAAGTTGCGCCAGCTCGTCGTCGCGCGCATCGATCACGCGGTGCGCATAGTCGCCCGCAGCAAGCCGCTGCGTTCCCAACCGGAGGGTCTCCACGCGTCGCGTGAAGTCTCCGGCCGCCCGCAACGACAGCGCCGCCGCGACCAGCAACCCGATGATGCCCGCCGCGAGCACGCTCCACGCGAACAGACGCACGGGAGCGAAAGCCTGGCTGGCATCGCGAAAGAACACCACGTGCCAGTCGGCGGGCCGGGGGCCGGAGGTGATCTCGACCGAGCGCTCGTTGCCCGTGTTGTGCTGCGGATTCCCGTGACGAACCGCTTGGCTCCGGATCAGGTGACGCCGGTCGTGGGCGAGACGACCGGGTAGCCATTCGCCGTGCCCCGCGATCGGCTGGTCCCCCCGCATCAGGATCATGAAGGCATCGGGGCTCTGGTTGCGCCCCACCACGGAGGTGCCTTGAACGACCTCACTCACCGCCGACCAGCGCACGAGGGCCATGAGCCAACCGGCTTGCGCATGCGAGAGCGACGACTGCACGGGGCGGACCATCGCCCACACCGGCTGGGGAGCAGCGGCCACCTGCTGCGGGCCAGCTCCGATCCGAGAACCCTCCGGACCGGCGAGCAGCCCCAGTCCGTCGACGGGCAGCAGCGTCCCGATGCGTTCCACGCGCGTCGACGCAACGACCTCTCCGTCGAGCTTGAGGACGGCGAGTTCGTCATAAATAT
>JAYVCN010000176.1:0-4198 GCA_043749875.1 Candidatus Eiseniibacteriota bacterium
GCGGATGCCCAGCCGGCGTTTGGGGCGACGGCCGGCGAGCCCGCCCTTCTTCTTGCCGCGACTTCTATCTGGAGTGTCTACAGCGCCCATCGAATACCACCGTCCTTAGGGAGGGCTCACTTGCCGGTGAGTGCGCCGGCGCCCTGCTTGAGATTGGTCTGGACAATGAACCGCGGTGTGTTGGCCAACTGCATCCCGGCCACCATGTCCGCGACGATTCCGTAGTGGGCACCCTTGTCCATCTTCACGATCAACCGCGCCCCCGGGTTCGCAGCGCGCGCGCGCTGCAGTGCCGGTCCGAGGTCGGTCAGCAGCGAGGCCGGGTTCAACTGCAGCGTGACCTCCTGGATGCCGTCCGCCGAGTGCTGCTTGTAGACGACCTTCACCGTGGGAGCCTTGGTCACGGCGATGGTGATGATGTCGGACTCGGGTGACTTCGCCTCGGAGCTGGACTTGGGTAGGTCGATCTTGTCCTTCTCGGGCGGCTGGAACTGCGTCGTTGTCATGAAGAAGATCAACAGCAGGAACGCCACGTCCACCATGGGTGTCATGTCGATGCTGACTCCGATGCGCCGCTTCTTCTTGAGCATGTGGGTTCCGCCTTGCCCTTACTTCTTGTCCGAGGCCGAGGCCGCGAGCAGCTGCAGCACCTCGTACGAGGCCTCGTCCATCATGTAGTTGAAGTTGTCCACGCGCGTAACGAACACGTTGTACATGACGATGCCGATGATGGCGACGAACAGTCCGCCCGCTGTGTTCACCAGCGCCTCGGAGATACCGACGGCGAGCTTGGAGGCGTCGACCGCGCCCGACGTGCCGAGGGCCGCGAAGCTGCGGATCATGCCCAGCACGGTCCCGAGCAGACCCACCATGGTGCTGATGGACGCAATCGTCGACAGCGCGATGAGGTTACGTTCGAGCAGCGGCGTCTCGAGGCCGGAGGCCTCCTGGATGGCGGCCTGCGTCTCGGCCACGATCTTGTCCTTGGGCGCGTTCTCCTTGCGCAGCGACGAGTACCGCTCGAGGCCGGCGCGCATCACGTTCGCCGCCGAACCGCGCTGCTGGCCGCACAGCTGGATCGCGCCGTCCACGTCTCCGGCGTGCAGCTTCTTGCGCACGTTGTTCAGGAAGTCCGGAAGCGAACCACGCCCCTGGGCCTTCTTGAGGCTGAGCGTACGCTCGACCACGAACGAGATCTGGAGAATCAGCAGCATGATGAGGGCGGGCACGAGAAAGCCGGCCTTCTGCAACTGCTCACCATACTGCGCCCCGATGAGCTGCGGCATGAAGATCCACAGGGTCACCGAGATCACGAGCGCAGCAGCGAAGCCCAGCGGTACGAGGAAGCGGTTCATGGGTTTCTGATCCTCCGAGGCCGCCCTCTGGCGGCGCCGTGCGGTCTGACGTGGCGTCGGGTCCGGACCCGCCCTAGCGGACGGGTACCCCCTCTGCCTTGCGGACCGCGACTGGCGCGATCCCGTGACGAGTGCTGCGATGGACACTGCGACCGGCCTGATCCGCCGGCGTGCGGCTACGACCCCGGAACGAAGGCTGCGATCGCCTGTTCCTCGGTGTCGTGGTGATCGAATACCATGATGAGCTTGGTCATGGTGAACAGGTCCTTGAGTCGCTTGCCGAGCGAACACAACTTGATCTCGCCGCCGCGGCTCTTGTAGTTCGCGTAACCGCGCATCAGCACGCCGATGCCGACCGAGTTGAGTGCCTCGCACTCGGTCATGTTCACGACCAGCATCTTGTTGCCGCCCGCAGCCTCGGCCATGACCGCCTGCTCGAGTTCGTCCGTCTCGCTGTCGCCGTAGAAACGACCCTTGGGCGACAGGATCACGATGGTGCGAACCTCACGCCGCTTGACGGCCATGCACGCCTCCGTTCCGGGTCAGACGGATTCCCGCTCGACGAAGCTGGCGATGGCCTGCTCCTCGGTCGGATAGACGTCGAACACCAGCGACAATTTGGTGATGACGAAGATGTTCTCGATGCGCTTGTCGACCGCCGCGAGTTTCATCTGCCCGCCGCGCCGGACGTAGCCCGAGTGCGCGGAGATGAGCACGCCGAGCGCGGTGGAGTTCAAATGCTGCGTCTCGGAGAGATTGATGACCAAGTGCTTGTTGCCCTCTTCCCCGAGCTGCTTGATGCCGCGTTCGAGTTCCTCGGTCTCCTCGCCGCCGGTCAGGTAGCCCTTCGGCGTCAGGATGGCGATCGACCCCACCTGCCGGCTCTTCATCGTGGACATCCGTTCCTCCTGGCCCCGGCGCGCGGAACTCGCGCGGCCGCGGGCTGCGACTACTGCCCGAGCGTCTTCAGCCCCTTGGTGGAGTTGGGCTCCCCGGGCTGGATCTCGAGCACCTTGTGGTAGTACTCGATGGCCTTCGCCCGATTCCCCGAGTTCTGGTACGCCTGTGCCAACCAGATCAGCGACTGCACACTGTGAGGATCGATCGCGACCGCATGTTCGAGGGATCCGATCGCAGTCCCCCAGTCCTTCCTCAGCAGCGCGCGGTAGCCGAGCTGCTGCCAGGCCACCGACGCGTTCTTGCTGGTCGAATCCAGAGCGACCGTGGCCCGGAATGCTCCGAGCGCCGCGTCGATGGAGTCGGCCTGGGTCAGCGTGACGCCGAGCCAGAAGGGATAGTCGGCCTTGGTGGGGGCCAACGCGAACGCTTGCCGGAGGTCCGCGATCCCCTCCGGTAAGTGCTTCATCTCCTTGTAGGACAAGCCCCTGAAGTAGTAAGCCTCGGCGCTGTTGGGGTCAAGGGCGATTCGGCGCGACAGTGTCCCCACCGCCGTGGGGTAATCCTTGAGTCGGTATTGCGCCTTCGCCATCTCCAGCATGGCGAACTTGCCGTCGACGGACACCGAGTCCTTCTCGACGAGGGCCCGGTAGACGGAGTCCGCCGACGGCTGGTTGCCCATGAACGCATGCACCTGGGCGAGCTTCAGCAGGTCGGCGTTGTTGGGCTCGCCGTTCTTGATCGCCTCGAGCGCGCCGGGCCAGTCCTTGCGCTCGACCTTGACGCGGAACATCACCGTGTACATGTCCTTGCTCTTGTCGCCGAGGTCCATGGCCTTCTGCAGCGCCGCCGCGGCCTCGTCCTTCAGCTTGAGGAAGAAGAAGTCGCGTCCGAGCAGCGACCAGCCCTTGGGATCGTTCGGCATCAGTTGCGTGTACTTCTCCAAATGCGGCCGCGCCTCGGCGTAGTAGGCCGCCTTGGCCTGACCAGCGCGGTAGAAGATGTCGCCCAACGCCAGTTGCGCGCCGGCGTAGTCGGGGTTCGTCTCCGCCACCCATTGGTACTGCGCGATCGCCTCGTCATAGCGCAGGTCGTACGCCAGCGCTTTGCCAAGCGCGAAGCGCAGGTCGATGTCGGTCGAATCGAGGCCCACGGCCTTCTCGTACTCGGGAATCGCCAGCGAGCCGATGCCGCGCTTCAGGTAGAAGTCGCCGAGCGCGCGGTTGGTGATCGGATCATCCGGAGCAGCCTCGCGCGCCTGGGTGAAGTAGATGCCGGCGTCGCGCAACGAGTCGCGCGTCATCTCCACGAAGCCGAGCGCGACGAGAAAGCGCGGCCGCCACTTGGGGCCCCAGTTCAAGCCGGGATTGAGCGCGTTCACCGCCTCGTCGTATTTCTTGAGCTGCGTCAGGCAGTCACCGAGCGCCAGCTGCGCGTCGGGGAACTTGTGGTCGAGCTCCACCGCGTGTTGCAGGCTCGGGATCGCGCCGGCGAAGTCCTCGTTCCGGCGTGCGACCTCGCCGATGCCCCAGTACGAGATGGCCAGGTTCCCGTCCATCTTCTGCGCCATCTGGAACTGCTCGAGCGCCTTGTCGTAGTTGCGCCGGCGCAGCCAAACCTGCCCCACGCCCGCGCGGCCCTCCGCGTAGCCCTGCCCCGCGGCCTTCTCGAACAGGCCGATGGCGTCCTCGAGGTGCCCCGCATTCAAAGCGGCGCGGCCGTCCTTGAGTTCATCTGCGCGCGGCGAGGACGGCAGAGCGGACAGCGTGGCGGTCGACAGGACCACGAGCAGGACGGTGCGTGCGAGGTTGCGCAGGATGGCGTTCATAGGGGTGGGCGTGTTCTCTCCTGTCAGTGGGTGCTCAACAACGGGGAGCGGCGGACGAAGCGAAGCGGCACGGCGGTCGGAAGCCGGCCACTGGCCAGCACCAGCTGCTGGCCGGGAT
>JAYVCN010000177.1:0-6055 GCA_043749875.1 Candidatus Eiseniibacteriota bacterium
CCTCTCGCCGCGCCGTGAGCTCTTTCTGGATCTTGCCGGCCGCGTCGGAAGCCTGTGCGAGCCGCACCGAGCCCAGCTCGATCCGGCGCGCCAGCTCAAACTGCTCCCGGTAGACGGATGGAGCGAGCTTCACGCGCGGATCCGGCGCCAGCGTCAGCGGGCGCGAGAGCGCCTTGCCCGCCACGGTCAGCGTCACTGTGTAGTCGCCGGGCGGCGCCCACACGCCGTCACCCCCGCGTCCTCCGCGACCGCTCACAGCACCCTGCGGCGCATAGTGCATCGACCAGGCGAAGCGATGCATGCCGGCAGAGATGGCGAGTCGCTGCGCCGGCGGGTTCCACTGCGGCGCGGTGCGCATGTGTGCCGGGTCCGGCGGCGGGGTCGAGTCGGCGCTCGACCAGTGCTGGACGAGCTGCCCGGCGTCGTCGTGAATCTCGAGCGTCACCGGCTGCGACGCGGCGGCGCCCAACACGTAGTCGATCCACGCGCCCGCGGGCGGGTTAGGTGCCATGGGCTCGTCCTTGGGCATCGGCGTCCCAGTGAAGTGGGCTGGCCGCTCGCGAAACGTCTTCGCGGGTGCAAAGAGCCAGGAAGCGGCGGCCGCCACAGCGGCATTCGCCTGGCGCAGCGGCCCGACGCCGTCGAGGATCCAGATGCCGCGGCCGTGCGTCGCGATCACCAGGTCGTCCTCGTGCACGACCAGGTCGCGCACCGAGGTAATAGGAAGTCCGAGCTGCAGCGTCTGCCAGTGGTCGCCGTCGTCGAACGAGACGTACACGCCCTCCTCGGTCGCCGCGTAGAGCAGCCCGCGGCGCACGGGATCCTCGCGCACCGCATTGACGAAGTGGTCCGCCGGGATGCCGTTCGCGACCAACTGCCAGCTCTTCCCGCCGTCACGCGTGCGGTAGATGTACGGCCTGCGGTCGTCGAGCCGGTGCCGGTCGACCGCGAGGTAAGCGGCCTCGGCGTCGAAGTGCGAGCACTCGATGATCCCGACCTTCGACCATGGCGTGAGCGCGCGGGGCGTCACATTCTGCCAGTGCGCCCCGTCGTCGCGCGTGCGCCAGACCAGGCCGTCGTCGGTGCCCGCCCACAGGTCGTGGTTGGCGAGTGCCGAAGGCGCGAGCGCGTAGACCACTCCGCGCCGCGACCCAAGGCCCTCGTCGTGCGCGGCACTCACGCGGTCCAAGTTGGCGGGTGCGCCTGGGGCCTCGCGGGTCAGGTCGGGGCTGATCACGTCCCAGTGTTCGCCACCGTTTGCTGTGCGGAAGACCTTCTGGCGTGCGAAGTAGAGCACGTGCGGGTCACGCTTCGAGAAGGCGAGCGGCAGGGTCCATGTGCTCCGCCACTGGTCGGGCCAGGCGAGCGTCGGGTCGATCGAGCGCACCTGCTCGGTACGCATGTCGTACTTGTCCACCGTGCCGCCGTAGAGGATCCCGGGATCGAGCGGGTCGGCCATGACGTTCTGGGATTCGCCGCCCGGAGTCAGCTCGCGAAACTGTTCGAGCGTGATGCCGTCCACCGTGTTCGTGCGGCTCGGCAGGCCCACCGCGCCCGCGTCCTGCGCCGGGCCGTAGACCCAGTAGGGGAACTGGTTGTCGGCGGAGACGTGGTAGATCTGCGCCGTCGGCTGGTTGTACCAGGAGCTCCAGCTCTTGCCGCCGTCGGTGCTCACGATCGTGCCCTGGTCCGTGCCGAGGACCCGGCTGTCCGGGTTCGTCGGATCGATCCACAGCGTGTGGAAGTCGTCGCCCGTGGCGTCGCCTTCGATCGGCGCGAACGTCGAGCCACCATCATTAGAGCGCAGCAGCGTCGTGTTGCACACGTAGACCACGTCGGCGTTTCTCGGCTCCACGGTGACGCCGCTGAAATACCAGCCGCGCTGCCAGATGCGCGTGTCGGAGCTGGTCCGCGTCCAGTGCGCGCCGCGATCATCCGAGCGGTAGAGCCCGCCACTGTCGGCGTCGACAAGCGCATACAAGCGACCCGGCGCGCTCGGCGCCACTGCGAGGCCGATGCGGCCGGGCGATGCCGCAAAGCCGTTGCCGAAGAGCTTCGACCAGTGCTCGCCGCCGTCGCTGGACTTGTAGAGCCCCGAGCCGGGGCCGGACGATGGCGGATAGACGTTCCACGGCGTCCGCCGCGCCTGCCAGAGCGCGGCGTAGACGGTTTGCGAGTTGTCGGGCGCGAGTACCAAGTCGATGGCGCCCGTGTTCGCGTCGGGACCGAGCACTTTTGTCCAGTGCGCGCCGCCGTCGCGCGTGCGGAACACGCCGCGCTCCGCGTTCGGGCCGTAGGGGTGGCCGAGCGCGGCGACCCACGCGACGTTGGCGTCGTGCGGGTCCACCTGGATGCGGCCGATCTGTTGCGTGTCGCCGAGGCCGATGAAGTGCCACGTCGCACCTGCGTCGTCCGAGCGGTACATGCCCTTGCCCTGCGCGATGTCGGAGCGCATGTCGGCCTCGCCCGTGCCGGCGTAGATCACGCGCGGATTCGACGGCGCGATGGCGAGCGCGCCGATCGAGCCTATGGATTGCGTGTCGAAGATCGGCCGCCACGTGCGCCCGGCGTTCGTGCTCTCCCACACGCCGCCATTGACCGCGCCGAAGTAGAAGTGGCGCGGCTCGCCGGGAACGCCCGAGACCGCCAGCACGCGCCCGCCGCGGAACGGGCCCACCAGTCGCCAGTGCAGGTCCTGGAACAGGACCGGGTTCACGGGCGCTGCGAGAGCGGAGCTGGCGACGAGCAGGCAGGACGCGACGAGGCGGGCGATGGACATCGTGATCTCCCTCTGGACGGACCGATGGGCGACCGGCACTGGGTCCGAGGCATAGTAGGACGAGGGCCGCTCTCCGCGCATCCGCTCGTTGCTCGCGGGTGTCGGCCTGCTATTCGCACGCACCGCGCCGTTCTCGGCCCGGCTTCTCTTGCCCTGTCTGTTGCTTTGGACCGCGCTCAGGGGCCCAGGGCTCGTCAAGGCGCCGCTTGTCGACGTGAACTGGTTCGCCGTCTATGAGATCGCCGTGCTCGCCGCCTGAGTATGGGCGCTGTTCGCGGACCTCTGCACCGTGCGCGAGGGATCGGTCCTCCGATTTGGCACCGGCGAACGCGGGCAGCTCGTCGTCCGCTTGCTGTTCGCGTTCTCACTGCTGGCGTTCGGTCTCTCGCACTCCTTCTACACTCGAGCGACGGTGACGTTGGTGCCCGCCTAGCGCCCCTTCCCGAAGGGCTTGGCGTATCTCACCGGTGCCGGCCACTTCGCGGCCGGCCTCGGCGTCCTGCTCTCGATCTACCCACGATTGGCCGCCGCCATGGACGCCGCCATGCTGACGATCTTCACCGTGCTCGTGTGGGGTCCCAGCGATCGTCACCCCGTCGGCGACGCGGGGCGCCTGGTGGGAATTCGCGATCTCGTGGGCGATCGCGGCCGGGGCGTGGGTCGTGGCGGGGAGCATCGCGGCGAAGGGCGAGGATCCGCCGAGGGCGCAAGCAGGCTGAGGGGCCTGCCGTGCGCCCACGCGGGGTACTGGCGGAGTACCCGGCAAGCGCGCCAGCTTGCGTCGGTCCGCGCATCGCGGATCGCGAGCTACTCGACACCTTCCGCCAAGAAAAGCGAACTCAGACTGTCCAGGCCCGGGACGTTACCGTCGACCGGGCGATGCTTGAATCCGGCGGGTCGCCGCCGTCCGGTTGAGCGGCGCAACCTCCTCCAACATTCGGGACAGCGCTATCGCGCGGATCCGTTCTCCAAGCGGAAACGTTCGCCTGCCCGCGTGAACCACGTCGAGACGATCGAGCTTCAAGTCTTCAAGCGCGGCCCGCATCGACGGTGTTGTAGCCGGGGCGCCGGTGAGCTTGAACTCAAATCCGTACCGGTGGCGACCCCGCACCACGAGGAGATCGAGTTCTGCTCCGGTGTGGGCTCGCCAGAAGTAGCATTCTCTCGGGTCGGCCCCCAGGTGGTGGACAAGCGCGGCCATCGCAAATCCCTCCCAAGACGCGCCGACCTTGGGGTGCCGACTGAGCGCATCCATCGAATCCACGCCCAGCAGAGCATGCAGCAAGCCGGAATCCGCGATATAGACCCGAGGTGACTTCACCTGACGCTTGGCGATGTTCTCGTGCCATGGCAGCAGCTGTCGCACCACATAGGTCTGGGTCAGAACATCCAGGTAGCGTCGTACGGTGTGATCCGAAACGCCGAAGGAACGTCCGAACTCCGAGGCGTTCCAGACCTGGCCGTGCCAGTGCGCGAGCATCGACCAGAATCGCCGCAGGGTTCCGGACGGAATGCGAATCCCCAGTTCGGGAACATCGCGCTCGAGGTAGGTGCGGATGAAGTTCTCCCGCCACTCGGCGCTGTGCGCTGCCGACCGCGCTAGATACGAACGCGGGAATCCACCTCGAAGCCACAGCCGATCCAGGTTGCGCGAGCCCACGTCCTCCAGCGACAGCCCGCCCAGCTCGTGATAGGCGATTCGACCGGCGAGCGATTCGGAGGATTGACGAAGCAGGTCAGGTGACGCGCTGCCGAGAACGAGGAAGCGCGCCTGAAGCGGCCGGCGATCCGCAAGCACCCGTAGTGTTGGGAAAAGGTCCGGGCGGCGCTGTACTTCATCGAGGATGACGAGTCCACGCAGGGACTCCAGTGCGCGGAGTGGATCGGAGAGCGCGGCCACGTCGTCCGACCGCTCGAGGTCGAACAACGTCGCGCGCGAGTACCGCTTTGCGATCAATTGGTGGGCCAGGGTCGACTTCCCTACCTGGCGGGCGCCCAGGATCGCGACGACCGGGGTGCGTTTCAGCAACCCGGCGACCAGCCGATGATCTGCGGTGCGAGGAATCATGGCCACGATGGTACCATGAAATCTCGAAGTCCACCTTCGAGTTTTCACGGTGGCTCACGACATGCGAACAAGCAGGCTGCCGGTTGCTCGCCCGAACTCCTCTCACCGGGCACCAGCCCGAGATCGGCCGCCGCCGGATGCGTGCCGCGGAAGCGGTCCAGCCGGTCGAGCGTGGCGACGGAGCTCAGGACGGTGACCGGCGGTGACCGGACTTGCGCAAGAGCTCGCAAGTCCTGTAAACACGGCCACGGAGAGGTGCGAGAGCGGCTGAATCGGGCGGTCTCGAAAACCGTTAAGGGGGCAACTCCTTCGAGGGTTCGAATCCCTCCCTCTCCGCCAGCTTCTACGCCGCCGACCCAGCCGCGCCCGACACGTCCGGCACCGTCTCGCGCATCGCCATGTACGTGATGTAGCCCGAGCCCAGGTCGATCAGAGCGTGCAGCGCCATCCCGGGCAGCAGCGAGCCGGTGACCAGCGCCAGCAGGCCCATGGCCCCGCCCGCATAGAACGCGCGCATGCCGAACTGTCGGCCCTGGTATGCGTGCGCCACGCCGAACATCACCACGCTTACTCCCGCCGCGGCCCATAGCCCAATCCAATTCTGAAGTACCCACACCAGGTAGCCGCGGAACAGCAGCTCCTCGCAGATGCCGGCGGTGAAGCACAGCGGCACGAACAGCCGGTACTCGCCGGCCGTGTGCGGTATCAGCGCGCGCAGCGGCTGCAACCGCACACGCAGCTTCGCGAGCGATGCGGGGCGGGCGGCGAGCGCGCGTCCCTGCGTCACGATGAGCGCGCCGTACACCGCGGGCAGCGCTACTCCCAGCCACAGTCTCCAGCCGTGGGGGACGTTGAGAAACAACATCGACAGCGGCCGCCCGGCGCGCAGCATCACAGCGACCACGGCCGCGGTCAGCAGCCACTCCTCCCACAGCGTGCGCGTGTAGGCGCGCGAACGCGCGTGCGGGTCGCCGGCATCCACGGCGCGCACGTGGCGCGGCCATAGCACGAAGTACTCGACCAGCGGCCACACGGCCGCGAACAGGACGATCAGCGCGACATCGAGCCAGCCAGGCATCGGGCACCTCCCAAGCAGTCCGGGTTGTTCAGGACAAAGAGATTATTCAAAGTATCTTGAACAATGGCCGTGGTTGTCAAGAGGGACTCGCGCCGCTACTTTAACGCCCTCATGCCACGCACCCGCGCCA
>JAYVCN010000178.1:0-6446 GCA_043749875.1 Candidatus Eiseniibacteriota bacterium
CGCAGGCGCGCGGCGATGCTGTCGGCCTCGACGCGTAGGTCGGGGGCCAGCCCGCTGCCCCCGCGCACCAAGCGACCGGCATCGGTGTGGAAGCTGCGATTCGGCTCGGTCGCACTGCTGTCGGCGGCCCCGCTGCCGTCTTCCTCCTCGGAGTCGTCGTGCGCGCTGAGGCGCTCGCGATGGATCGAGCGTCCGCTCGGCGTGAGGTAGCGCGACACCGTGAGCTGAAGCGCGCCCTGCGAGCCGCGCAATGGGTAAATCTGCTGCGCCACGCCCTTGCCGAAAGTGCTGTCGCCCACCAGCACGGCGCGGTCGTGATCTTGCAGTGCGCCGGCCAGGATCTCCGACGCCGAGGCGCTGCCGCCGTCGATGAGCACCGCGAGCGGCCAGGTGAGTTCGGGGTGCGGCCGCGTCGCGTCGTAGTGCTGGCTTACGCCGTTCGCGCGGCCCTGCGTGCTGGTGACCCGAGCGCCCAGCGGCAGGAACTGGCCGGCGATCGCCACCGCCTCGTCGATGGTCCCGCCGGGATTGCCGCGCAGGTCGAGCACGAGCGCGTGCGCGCCCGCCGCGCGCAGTGTGTCGCAGGCCAGAGCCACGTCGCCGCTGGCGTGCGTGGAGAAATGCGCCAGCCGCAGGTAGCCCACGCCGGGTGCGGCCACGAACGCATACGGCACGTTCTTCACGGTGACGCGGCGGCGCAGCAACTTCAAGTTGCGCTCGGCGTCGTCACGCGCCACGGTGAGCGTGACCTCGGTGCCGGCAGCACCCCGCAGCTTGGCGCTCATCTCGTCCGGCGACAGCCCGAACGTGGAATGGCCGTCCACCTTGGTGATGACGTCGCCCGGCTCGAGCCCCGCGTCCCACGCCGGCGAGCCCTCGATGGGTGCGATCACCACCGGCCAGCCCCCGCGTTCGTCCACCGAGGCGCCGATGCCGTCGAACGCACCCTGGATGACGCCGCGCAGAGCTCTGAATTCCTCCGGGTCGAGGTAGCGCGACCACGGGTCCAACCCGTGCGCCACACCGCGCATGGCGCCGGTGACGAGCTTGCCCGTGTCCACCGCGTCGACGTAGTTGGCCTGCACCGTCTGTAAGACTTCGACGAACAGGTCGAGACCCGAGTAGAGACCGCTCGCGGCGCGGCTCCCCCCGGCCCACCACCCGAGCGAGAACAGCGCGCCGAGCAGGGCCCCAAGCAGAACGCGACGACGCATGGCGCTCCTTAAAAAGAAGAGACTCGGGCGCGCGGCGGGACGCCCTTTGGGATGATCGGGGAATGGCGGGCCGACTATAGCATGAGGCTTTGGCGCCCGGCGGCTCGGGTCAGGCACGGCAGGCGCGGGGCTGACGGCATGGCGGCCGTCGCATCCGCCGGACGGCACGGCGACTTCAACGCGACCATTCAGTAACGGTGTCCCCCAGCGGAGGATCCACCCTCGGCACCTTCGCGCGGCTCGCGCGCACGCCCGAGCCCTCCTCTGGCCCACACGCGTGCTGGCGCCACGCCCGGTTGGCACACAGGGCCGGCGTTCGTGTGGCTGTCGCTCACGCGCATCACGCTGGCGGGCGCGGTCATGCGTTTCGCGGCGCTCCGCTACCCGCTCACCGTCACGTTCGATGGCACCGAGTACGTGCGCTTCGCCGACGCGCTCGTGGTGCTGGCCTGCGTCGCCTGGTACCGCGCGACGCTTGGCCAGTGGACGCTCACGCCCAAGGTCGCCGAGCTGCACGAGGCCGCGGGCGATTGGCGCACGGTCGAGCCGAGGCTCGGCGCGCCCGTCGTGGCCGATGCGCCGCTCGCGACGCGCCTGCTCGCGGGCGTGCGCGCTTGGCCTGCGAACGCGTGGACGCAAGCGCAGGCGCTGCTCTGGTCATGGCCGTGGCCGCTGTTGCTGCTCTCGCTCTGGGGCCTCGCACGCCGGCGTGGATTGGAGACCGCGGCGCTCGTCTACCTGCCGCTGCTGCCGTTGCTCGGACTTTCGCAGCAGGGCCGCTTCGCGCTCGCGGCCGTCCCCGCGCTCGCCATCGCCGCCAGCCTGCCGCTCGTGACCGAGCGGGTGGTGTGGCGGCGCGCCGCCGCCGTCGCGCTGGCGGTGTTCGGCGCGGCCGCCTGTGCCTGGGCGCTCGCGGATGCGTTCCGCACACCCTTCAACGGCGGCCAGATGACCGACCGGCGCGGGCGAGTGGCTCGCGCGCGTCGCACGGCCGGACGACGTGATCATCGACCGCAGGCCGTTTGTGGCTTTCTACGCCGGGCGCCGGCATCGCGTGCTGGCCGACGGCACGTACGAAGCGCTGCTCGACGAGATGGTGACCAGCGGCGCGAGCTGGCCGGTGCTCGAGGGGTTCCGCGGTCAGGCTGTCGCGCGTTGAGCGCTCAGCCGTGCGTGGTCGTGGCGGGCAGGCGCGCGGAGATCGCGGCCCAGACGCGCTCGGCCAGCTCGTCCGGGCCGAGTGCGGCGTCGAGTACCACGAAGCGAGCGGGCTCCGCGCGCGCCAACTCCAGGTAGCGTTCGCGCACGCGTGTGTGGAACGCTGCTGACTCGAGGTCGAGACGGTTCGGCTGGCCGGCGGCGCGGCTGCGGCGTGCGAGCCCGAGCTCGGGTGAGACGTCGAACAACAGCGTGAGATCCGGCGCGAGCCCGCCCGTGGCCGCGCGATTCCACGCTGCGAGCAGCCCGGGATCGAGCCCGCGGCCTGCCCCCTGGTAGGCGAGCGTCGAGTCCCCGTAACGGTCGCACAACACCACGCGCCCGTTTGCCAGCGCCGGTCGCAGGACCGTGCTCACGAGGTCAGCTCTTGCCGCCACCATGAGCAGCGCTTCCGCGACCGCCCCGGGGGTGAATGCCGGCTCGAGCAGCAACGTCCGAACGCCCTCTGCGAGCGGCGTCCCGCCGGGTTCGCGCGTCACCAGCGGCGCGAGGCCGCGTTCGCGCAGTCGCGTGGCGAGTCGCGTGACCTGGGTGCTCTTGCCCGAGCCTTCGCCGCCCTCAAAGGTGACGAACAGCCCGGGCACCAGAGCGCTCAGCGCGCGCGCGACGGGACGCGCCCCGACGGCTTTGCCGCCTTCTTGGCAGGCTTCTCGGGCGCCTTCTCGGCCGGCTTCCTGCCGCGCACCGGGGCCGTATCCACGTTGGCTGTCGCGTGGCCGTTGCCGTTCGGGTGGCCGGTCGTGGTCGCCACGGGCTTGCGAACTTTTGGAGTCGTGGCCTTCTGCAGCTTGGCCGCACCCGGAGACCGCGCCAGCTTGCCGGCGGGTGGCGCCTCGCGCTTCAAGATCGGAGGGTTGGTACGCATGAGCTTTTCAACGCCCTTCGGATCCTGGATATAACGCTCGACCAGATCGCGCGCGACGTCGTCAGGGATCTGCACGGGCGGCGACTTCTTGAAATAGGACGACGGCGCGATGAGCGCGCCCTTCAGGCCATGGTCGAGCCCGATCCTGGCGCAGCGCACGGCGTCGATGACGATGCCGGCCGAGTTGGGCGAATCCCATACTTCCAGTTTCATCTCCAAATTCAACGGCACGTCGCCAAACGTCGTGCCCTCCATCCTGATGTGGCACCACTTGCGGTCTTTCAACCACGGCACGTAGTCCGACGGCCCCACGTGCACGTTCTCGGGCGGCAGGTCGTAGGGGATGTTGCTCGTGACCGCAGACGTCTTGCTGATCTTCTTGGACTCCAGCCGCTCGCGCTCGAGCATGTTCAGGAAGTCGGTATTGCCGCCGAAGTTCAACTGGTAGGTGCGATCGATGCGCACGCCGCGGTCCACGAACAGGTTCGCCAGCACGCGATGCGTGATGGTGGCGCCGACCTGCGACTTGATGTCGTCGCCGATGACCGGCAGTCCCTTCTTCTCGAAGCGCTCCTGCCAGTACTTCTCGCGCGCGATGAACACGGGGATGCAGTTCACGAACGCGCAGCCGGCCTCGAGCACCTGCTCGACGTACCACTTCGTGGCTTCTTCAGAACCCACCGGCAGATAATTCACGACCACGTCGGTCTTGGTGTCCTTGAGCAGTTTCACAATATCCACCGTCGGGCCGGGCGCCTTCTTGATGATCTGCGACAGGTACTTGCCGAGGCCGTCGTGCGTCATGCCGCGCTGCACCTTGACGCCCAACTTCGGCACCTTCGCGAACACCACCGTGTTGTTGGGCCACGTGACGATGGCCTCGGACACGTCCTTGCCGACTTTTTGAGCGTCCACATCGATGGCCGCGACCACCTCGACGTCAGAAATATGATAGCCGCCCAGGTTCACGTGCATGAGGCCAGGAACGCGGTCCGTCGCCTTGGCATGGCGGTAGTAGTGCAGACCCTGCACGAACGATGAGGCGCAGTTGCCCACGCCGATGATGGCGACTCGCACTTTGGAGCCCATGACGCTCATACCTCCTGAGATCTCGAACCGGCGGACCTGGTGATTTTCCACACGTGCACCATCCGCTGGATCGCGGTGGCGAAGGAGAAGAACACGAGCGTGATCAGCGCGCCCGGGATGACCGGACCCAGGCCGAAAAAGCCCGCGACGATGAGCAGCACCAGCCGTTCGGGCCGCTCGAACCAGCCCACCTTGCACTCGAGCCCCAACCCCTCTGCGCGGGCCCGTGTGTACGACACCATGAACGATCCCACCATGGCCATCACGGCCATGATGGCGATGACGAGGAACGTGACCGGCTCGAGCCCGTGCTGAAGATTGGCAATCACGCGTGGCGGGTTGACCGCCATATCCACGAGCTGCGCCATGTAGTACCACGTCAGGCCCACGAACAGTGCCGCTTCGGCGATGCGGTCGAGCGTGGAGTCGAGGAACGCACCGAAGCGCGTGACCTTGCCGGACTCCCGCGCGAGCTGCCCGTCAAGGATGTCGCACAGGCCCGCGGCGCTCGCGAACGCGGCCGCGATCCGGAACCGTCCGGTGGCGAACTCGAGCCCGGCGCCGAGGCTCAAGATGAAGCCGAACGCGGTCAGGTGGTCGGCGCTGATGCCGATCGCGAGCAACGCGCGCACCAGCGGTTCGAGCACGCCATGCGCCAGCTTCTTGAGCGCGGCTTTGTAGTGGGGCGTGGGACTGTCGGCGCCCTCCGGGCGCCCCACCATCACCTCGGGCCCGCTCACTCGCCCTCCTCGCGCTCCGCCTGTCGTTCGCGGCCGCGTTCGGCGCGCGTCCTGCCTCCCAGCACCAGCACCATCTCGCCTCGTTTCCACTCGGCGCGCAGCGCCGCGCGTACCTCGCGCGCGCTGCCGCGCAGCACCTGCTCGTGCACCTTGGTCAGTTCGCGCGCCAGCGCGATCGGACGCTCTGCCCACACCGTTTCGAGATCCAAGAGGCACGCTTCGATGCGATGCGGCGACTCGAACACCACCACCGTCTCGCGCTGGAGCGACAACTCCTCGAGTCGCCGCCGGCGCGCCGCCCCCCGCGGGGGCAGGAAACCCGCGAACACGAACGCGTCGGTCGGCAGTCCGGAGACTTGCAGCGCGGCGATCACCGCGCTCGGACCCGGGATGCTCTCCACCCGCACGCCACTGGCCACCGCCGCCCGTACCACGGGATACCCCGGATCGGCGATCCCCGGCGAGCCCGCGTCCGTCACCAGCGCCACGTTCTCCCCCGCCTGGACGCGCTCGACCAGCGACGCCGCGCGGGCGCGCTCGTTGTGCTCGTGCAGGCTCACGACCTTCGCCGCGATCCCGTAATGCTCCAGCAGCCGCCGCGTGTGCCGTGTGTCCTCAGCCGCAACGAGGTTGGCCTCGCGCAGCACGCGCAGCGCGCGCGCCGAGACGTCCTCGAGATTGCCGATCGGCGTCGCCACCAGGAACAAGGTGCCGGGGCCCCCATCCGACCGATGGGTCCGGGCGGAGGGTCGCTCGTGGGTCACGCCTGATCCTTGGAACGAGGCCGGAAACGGGTACCGGAAAAGCGCTATGGAAAATAGCACGGGGGGTGGGGAGCGTCCACCGCTCGGCGGCCTGGCTGGCGCGGGGATGGGGCGTGCGGACTCGGTGCGCGGCCGGGCCGAGCGTGCGGGCCGGCCGGGTGGAATTGGGCACTCCAGTCCGCCTCTTCACGGCAAAGGTGCCGAGCCGCTACGGGCCGGCGGAGAGCAATGGCGCTTCGGGAAAAAGGTGATGAGGGGCTCGGCTACGATCTCGCGCTTCGGCAGGATGGGAGTCAACCGATCGCTCGCTGCGGGAGTCCGGACGGAGATCTCAGACTACGGATCGAGACGAATTTCAGCAAAAACGAAAAAGCTTCTTGACGTGTTCTCGGGGCCAAGCTCGCGCGGTGCGCGACTCGCAAGGCAGCCTTTCGTGTGCGCGCGACGCTTGGGGGCTGGCGACGCTTCGCCGCTGCGTTGCGAAACTTTCTCGTCCGGGTGCGCGATTCGCGCTCCCCGCGCCTGCAGGGAAGCCGCGAACACGCATGATACGAAT
>JAYVCN010000179.1:0-4170 GCA_043749875.1 Candidatus Eiseniibacteriota bacterium
GCACTCGACGATCGGCCAGGTCAGCCCGGCAGCATTCGAGAAGGCGTGGGCGACTCAGGCAGCGTAAGCAAACTGTCTACGGAATCGGGGCAAGCCCAGATGGACCCAGTACGCCTGTATCGCGGTGACCAGTCTCAACCCCGACTCCGCTTCCCCCTGCGCACGGTCGCACCACGCAAGCGCCGAAAGGAGATTCTCCCGCTCGCGGTCGAGCCGCGAGAGCCAGGCGCCCTGCTCGGGGGTATGGAGCTTCAACGATGCCTCCTCCGCCAGAGCCAGGTAGAAGGCGAGATGCCGCATGCGGGTCTCGTCTGTTTCGCCCGACTGGTTGAGCTGTTCCTGCGCGTACTGGCGCACCGTCTCCAGCATCCCGTAGCGGGTCGAGCCGCCTTCGATCCGCTCCGGCATCACCAGCGACTTGTCTCCCAGGCGCGTCAGCAGATCGAGCACCTCGAACTCGTCGGTGTCCTCCCCGGCGACGCGCGCGGCGCCGTCCAGCGTCCACCCGCCCGCGAACACCGAGAGCCGGCAGAGCAGTCGTTGCTCTTCGTGGCTCAAGTGATCGAAGCTCCAGCCGATCGCCGCCCGCAACGTCTGATGCCGCGACAGCGCCGACTTGCTCCCCCCCGTCAGGAGCCGAAACCGGTCGTCCAACCTGGCGCGAATCTCCTCGACCGAGAGCATCTTGACCCGCGCGGCCGCCAGCTCGATGGCGAGCGGGATGCCGTCCAGGCGGCGGCAGATCTCGGCGATCAACGGCGCGGTCGCCGCCTCGAGGCTGAATCCCGGCTCCACGAGACGCGCGCGATCCAGGAATAGCCGGACCGCTTCGGTAGCTTCGATCGCATGCAGGTCGGTGGCACTCGTTGCGGGCATCGACAGCGACCGCAGGGCCAGCGACTGCTCACCGGTGATCCCCAGTCCCTCGCGGCCCGTGACCACGAGCTTGAGGTTCGCGCTCGCCGCCAGCACCGCCTCCGCCAGCTCCGCCGCCGCAGCCAGAACGTGCTCACAGTTGTCGAGCACGATCAGGGTGCGCCTGGTCGCCAGGTGCGCCGCCAGCCGGTTGATGAGCGGCATCCCCGGCTCCTCGCGAAGGCCGAGCGCGGTGGCCATAGTCAGCGTCACGCGTTCGGCCTCCAGGAGCGGTGCCAGGTCCACGAACCACACCCCGTCGGGGAAGGTCGCCAGCAGGTGCTCCGCGAGCTTGAGCGCCAGCCTCGTCTTGCCACATCCGCCGATCCCGGTCAGCGTCAGGAGCCGCGCATCACCCAGCAGCCGCGCGCACTCCGCCAGCTCCCGCTCTCGTCCGATGAAGCGCGTCCGCTGCCGCGGCAGATTGTTCGGGACGGCGCCACCCTCGGGATCAGGCGTCGGCGTCGGGCCTGCCGTCGTCGCGACGGCCAGCGCCTCGGCGAAACGTGCGGCCGTCGCGTAGCGGTCGGCCGGCGTCTTGGCCAGCGCCTTCGAGATCGCCGCCACCACCGCGGCGGGTACGCCGGGCCGCACGTCGCTCACCGGCCGCGGCTCAGCGTGCACGTGCTGGTGCGCCAGCCTCTGCACCGAGCCCGTGAACGGCGGCTGCCCCACAAGCATCTCGTACACCAGGCACCCCAGCGCGTAGAGGTCCGCCCGGCCGTCCACGTCGCTGCTGCCCAGCAGCTGTTCGGGCGCCATGTACGCCGGTGTACCCACCACGTAACCCACGGGGGTCAGACCCTCGGCCCCCGTCGCGCTCAGAGCACGCGCGAGGCCAAAGTCCGCCACCAGCGCCATGCCGTCGGCCAGCAACACGTTCCCCGGCTTGATGTCGCGGTGGATCAGCCCATGGCGATGCGCGTGCCCCAGAGCGCTCGCGATCTCCCGCGTGAGCCGCAACGCGTCTTCGAGTGGCAGCTGCTTCTCGCGGTCGATCCGCGCCCGCAGCGATTCGCCCTCGATGTAGGGCATCACGTAGTAGAGCTGCCCGTCCGCGGCGCCCGAATCATGCAGCGGCAGGATGTGCGGGTGGGTGAGCCGGGCCGCGATCTCGATCTCGCGCAGGAACCGGTCGTGACCGATCGCGGCTGCCGTCTCGGGAAGCATGACCTTGATCGCCACCTTGCGCCCGTGCTTCAGGTCATCCGCGAGATAGACGGTGGCCATCCCGCCGCGGCCAAGCTCCCGCTCGATCTGGTAGCGGTCGGCGATCGCGTCCTGAAGGTGGCGCCAGGTATCGGCCACGACGGTTCCTCGGGGTCGGAGGAGGGCGGCGACGGAGCAACTTGCACGCTCGGCAGTCCGAGGTAGGCTCGAACGTTCCGGGCACCAGCTGCGCGGCCGCCGGCATCGTACCGCAGCGGTGATGGCGCCGGCCCATCTCGTTCACCTTCGCGGAGCGAGCCGGGGCCGCCTGCTACTCGACTACTGCACATCCGGGCCGTAGCGGTACCTTTCGATTCGCTACACGGAGCGGTTGACCGAAGCGGGGATCGAGCCCTCGCTCGGCAGTCGCGGCGACTCCTACGACGACGCGCTGGCCGAGTCGGTAATCGGGTGCTTCAAGGCGGAGGTAATCCATCGCCTCGGCCCTTGGAAGGACTTCGAGGACGTGGAGTTCGCGACGCTCGACAGGGTCGCCTTCTACACTAGACTTCCAGGGGATCGGTGTCTCAAGCATGTTGGCAGAGAGGGGACCGTGCACGCCGATCGCGGCGCGGTGATGACCTCGAAGCCCGTCGCGCTGCTGCTGGCCGATCTCGGCGTCACCAAGACTCACTCGCGGCCGCACGTCTCGAACGACAATCCATTCTCCGAGTCGCAGTTCAAGACCGTGAAGTATCGGCCCGACTTTCCGGACCGTTTCGGCTCGCTCGATCACGGCCGCAGCTTCTGCGGCGACTTCTTCCCCTGGTACAACACCAAGCACTATCACGTCGGCCTCGGGCTGTTCACTCCGCACGACGTGCACTACGAGCTCGCTGAGGCGAAGCGTGACCAGCGAGCAGTCGTGCTCGCCGAGGCGTTCGCGAGGAACCCGGAGCGCTTCCCGAACGGGAGGCCGGTGCCGCGGCCACTGCCGATTGCGGTCTGGATCAATCCGCCGAAGACGCTGATTGCCGGCGAGGAGGCCGAGAACGCCATGACCCCCGAGTCGAACCCGATCACGATCGGCGCTGTGCGGTCAGCCTTGGAAGCCGATCTCGACCACCAGCGGCCTGGGATCCTCTCAGGGTCGTTTTGGGTTTCGGACGTGAGGAGTCCGCTGAACGGGCTGCGGGATGACGCGCTGCTCGCGCACGCGCTACGCCGGCTCGCAGCGTATGTGCTTGTCGGGCGAGCGCGGTGGGCGCAATGTGTTCGGGCGAAGGCGCAGAGTTGGGAGGTCCGTGACGAACGACTCGATTGGCCAGACTCGGAACTGACGCACATTCGGCTACACCGAACCATCTACTACTCGGTAGGCGGGCGACGAATCACCGGAGAAAAGAATGACTCGAGCGAAAGTAGCTGTGGGACTTGCTTCCTTCACCAGCGCTATTTCGTTCATCGCGGCTCTGATTCCTGTTCTTAAGGGCGGCCGAATGAACGTCGTCTTTCTGGGCTGTGGTGTCGTCTTCCTCGCGGTTGCAATTGCGAACGCGAAGCGGATGGGTTCCTCCAAAGGCGGCCCTCCCGTCGCCTAACGAGCGCTTGCTGCAGCCGGCGCCCGCTTCCCGCGACAGCATCGCCCTGCTCTTGGTTCCCCCCCCCTCGATCTCCGCCGCTTGGTAGGAAGGGCAAGGACACGGAGCGTTCAATGAGCCCCAGCGCTCAGGCGGTACCAGCGGCGCTTCGCGCCCTCCCCCCCCCCCTGCTTAGTGTCGTTGCCACGGGCCCCTGAAAGGAGTCTCGTTTGTTTCATCGGATCAGGACCACCGCGCGCTGCATGCGCACACCTGACGACTCGAGCCGCAGGAAGTAAACGCCCGGCGCCCGAGAGCGAATGTCGAGGGAAACGTTGTAGCGGCCCGGCTCGAGTTCGCCGTGCGACAGCACATCCACCTCGCGTCCCGCCAGGTCGAGCAGCGCGAGCCGCACCTGGGCGTGCTGCGGCACGTCGAACGACACGCGCCCCGCCATGCGCAACGGATTTGGCGCAACGGGCGACAGTGCCCAGGCAGTCGGCCGGCCGGGAGCGACAACCTGAGG
>JAYVCN010000180.1:0-4477 GCA_043749875.1 Candidatus Eiseniibacteriota bacterium
GATCTAGACGCCCGCCTTCATCTTCTCGGCCGCGGCGATGGCCTCGTCGATGCCCCCGCGCATGTAGAACGCCTGCTCCGGCAGGTCGTCCAGTTCGCCCTGCACGATGCGCTTGAAACCCTTTACCGTGTCCTCCAGCTTGACGTACTTGCCGGGAGTACCGGTGAACGCTTCAGCTACAAAGAACGGCTGCGACAGGAAGCGCTGGACGCGGCGCGCACGTGCCACGGTGACCTTGTCATCTTCCGAGAGTTCATCCATGCCGAGGATGGCGATGATGTCCTGGAGATCCTTGTAGCGCTGCAGGATGCGCTGCACGTCCCGCGCCACCTTGTAGTGCTCCTCGCCGACGATGGCCGGGTCGAGGATGCGCGAGGTGGAGGCGAGCGGGTCCACCGCCGGATAGATGCCGAGCTCGGAGATCGCGCGATCGAGCACGGTGGTCGCGTCGAGGTGCGAGAACGCGGTGGCCGGCGCGGGATCGGTCAGGTCGTCGGCGGGCACGTAGATCGCCTGCACCGAGGTGATCGAGCCCTTCTTGGTGGTGGTGATGCGTTCTTGCAGTGCACCCATCTCCGTCGACAGCGTCGGCTGGTAACCCACGGCGCTCGGCATGCGGCCGAGCAGGGCGGAAACTTCAGAACCCGCCTGCGTGAAGCGGAAGATGTTGTCGACGAAGAACAGCACGTCCTTGCCCTGCTCGTCGCGGAAGTACTCGGCCATGGTGACGCCGGTCAGACCCACGCGCAGGCGCGCACCGGGCGGCTCGTTCATCTGGCCGAACACCATCACGGTCTTGGCGATGACGCCCGATTCGGTCATCTCGCGGTACAGGTCATTGCCCTCGCGCGTGCGCTCGCCCACGCCGGCGAACACCGAGAACCCGCCGTGCTGCGTGGCGATGTTGCGGATCAGCTCCTGGATCAGCACGGTCTTCCCGACGCCGGCGCCGCCGAACAGACCGACCTTGCCGCCGCGCTGGTAGGGCGCCAGCAGGTCGACGACCTTGATGCCGGTCTCGAACAGCTGCTTATCGACCACCTGCTCCGAGAACGGCGGCGATGAGCGATGGATCGGGTAGCGCAGCGTGGCGTTCACCGGGCCTTTACCGTCAATTGGATCGCCGGTCAGGTTGAAGATGCGCCCCAAGCCGGCTTCGCCGACCGGAACCATGATCGGGTTCTCGGTGTCGGTGGCCTTCATGCCGCGCACCAGGCCGTCGGTGGAATCCATGGCGATGCAGCGCACGACGTTGTCGCCCACATGCAGCGCCGCCTCGACCGTCAGCTTGATGCCGCGCTCGGTGTCTTCGATGATGATGGCGTTGTAGATCTTCGGCAGCTTGTCGGGATCGAACGCCACGTCGACCGTGGGACCGATCACCTGCACCACTTTGCCTACATTCATTTCCGGTTCCCCCGGCTTCGACAGCACCCCGATTGCTGCAGCAGGCCGTGCGCTCCTCGCTTCGACGTATCTTCCGATACGACTCCGCTCGTCGCTTTCGGCCTTCTTTGCACTCGGGCCGCTGTCAAAGCCTTACGTTTATTGCTGTCAGTTCAGCGCCTCTGCGCCGCCCACCAGTTCCGAGATCTCGCGCGTGATCGCCGCCTGCCGGAGCCGGTTGCGGGTCAGCGTGAGCGAATCCACCAGCTCGCCCGCGTTCTTGCGGGCGGAACCCATCGCCACCATGCGCGCCGAGTGCTCGCTCGCGAGCGAGTCGGCCATGGACGCGTACAGCTTGGCCGTCGCGTAGCGCGGCAGCAGCTCAGCAAAGATGCTCTCGGCGTCGGGCTCGAAGATCGTATCGCCGCTGCCGGCCGGCGGCGGCGTGCTGCCGGTGCCCGCGGCGGTGCCGATGGGCAGGAACGTCTCGCTGAGCACCTTGCGCACGATCGCGTTCACGTAGTGCGTGTACAGGATCTCGACGCGATCCACCTCGCCGCGGATGAAGCGCTCGGTGAGGTCGTGCGTGATGCTGCGCGCCAGCTCGAGGCTCGCCTCGCCCGGCAGGTCCGTGTGCGCCGCCAACACCGGATAGCCGCGGCGCCGCAGGTAGTCGCGCCCCTTGCGGCCGACCACCACACATTGAATCGAGCCGGGGGCCGCGGTCTTCAAGCGGGCCTCGGCCACGCGCAGCACCGCGGTGTTGTAAGCGCCCGCGAACCCACGGTCGGCGGTGATCAGCACCAGTGCGGTGACCTTGACCTCGCGCGCCTGGAACAGCGGGTGCTCGAGGTCGGCCGCGGCAGCGGCCAGGTTGGCGAGCATGGCGGAGATCTTGGCCGAGTAGGGGCTCGCGGCCTGCGCGCGCATGTGCGCACGGCGCAGCTTCGCCGCGGCCACCATCTCCATGGCCTTGAAGATCTGCTGCATGCTCTTGGTGGCGCGGATGCGCCGACGCAGGTCTTTCAGTGAAGCCACGGGCCCCTATGCCTTGAACTGCGCCTTGAACGCCTTGCACGCCTCGTTCAGGCGTTTCTCGTCTTCCGGCGAGATCAACTTCGCCGTGCGGATGTTGTGCGCGACTTCCGCGTAGGTGCCCGCAACGAATGCCAGCCACTCGGTCTCGAACTTGCGCACGGCGGGTACGGGGACGTCGTCCAGATAGCCATTGGCGCCGGCCCAGATCGAGATCACTTGCTGTTCGACCGGCATCGGCATGAACTGACCCTGCTTCAGCAACTCCACCATGCGTTCGCCACGCGTCAACTGCGCCTGCGTGGTCTTGTCGAGGTCCGAGCCGAACTGCGCGAACGCCGCGAGCGCGCGGTACTGCGCGAGGTCGAGGCGGAGCCGGCCGGCCACCTGTCGCATGGCCTTGATCTGCGCGTTGCCACCGACGCGCGACACCGAGATGCCGACGTTGATGGCCGGGCGAACGCCGGAATAGAACAGGTCGCCCTCGAGGAAGATCTGGCCATCGGTGATCGAGATGACGTTGGTGGGAATGTACGCCGACACGTCGCCGGCCTGAGTCTCGATGAACGGCAGCGCGGTGAGCGAGCCGGCGCCCTTCTCGGCCGACAGCTTGCAGGCGCGCTCGAGCAGCCGCGAGTGCAGGTAGAACACGTCGCCCGGGTAGGCCTCGCGGCCCGGCGGGCGCCGCAGCAGCAGCGCCAGCTGTCGATACGCCGTGGCATGCTTGGACAGATCGTCATACACGCACAGCACGTGGCCGCCGTTGTAGGTGAACTCCTCGCCCATCGTCACCCCCGAATACGGCGCGATGTACTGGAGCGGCGCCGGCTCGGACGCCGACGCGGTCACCACGATCGTGTACTCCATGGCGCCGTATTTTTCGAGAGTTCCCACCACGTTGGCGACCGTGGATTCTTTTTGGCCGATGGCGACGTACACGCAGATGACGCCCGTGCCCTTCTGATTGATGATCGTGTCGATGGCGATGGTGGTCTTGCCGGTCTGGCGGTCGCCGATGATCAGCTCGCGCTGGCCGCGACCGATGGGGATCATGGCGTCGATGGCCTTGATGCCGGTCTGCAGCGGCTCCACGACCGGCTGGCGGTCGATGACACCGGGAGCCTTGAACTCGATGTTGCGGAACTTGTCCGCGCCGATCGGACCCTTGCCGTCCACGGGTACGCCGATGGCGTTGACGACGCGGCCGATCATGGCCGGGCCCACCGGCACCGAGGCGATGCGGCCCGTGCGCTCGACGCGGTCGCCTTCCTTGATGTTCTTGTCCGAGCCGAACAGCACCGCGCCGACGTTGTCCTCCTCGAGATTCAGGACCATGCCCATGACGTCGCCCGGGAACTTGATCAGCTCACCGGCCATGGCGTCCTCGAGGCCCCACAGGCGCGCGATGCCGTCGCCCACGGACAGCACGCTGCCCACGCTCTTGGTCTCGAGCTTGGCCTCGTAGCGTTCGAGTTCCTGCGCCAGGATGGCGCTCACTTCTTCTGGTCGGAAGGACATGGGTGCGAACCCCGATTCGTCGTTGGGTTATTAGTTGCGGCGTGCGGTCACACGCTCACTTCGTAGAGCTGGGTGGCAATGGCTTCCAACAAGGTCTTCACGCTGCGGTCCACCACGCGGTCGCCGATGCGCACGTAGGCGCCGCCGAGTACCGTGGGGTCCACCTGCGTCTCGAGCACGATCTTCTTGCCCGTCACGCGCTCGAGTTCAGCATGCAGCCGCGTCAGCTCGGCCTGGTTCAGCGGCACCGCGCTCACCACCGTGGCCCGCTCGAGCCCCTTGGCGCGTTCGACGATGGCCTTGAACTCGCGCGCGACGGCGCCCGTGATGTTGATGCGCCGCTTGCGCAACAGCAGGTCCGCGAACACCTGGACGCTCGGCATGGCGCGGCCCTTCAGCCCCTGCTCCAGCACCTTGCGGCGGTCGGCGGGGCTGATCTGCGGATCGAGCAGGAAGTTGCCCAGGCGCGAGTGCGGCGCCGTGAGCGCGGCGAGCGAGTCCAGTTCGGCCAGCGTGCGTTCGAGCTGAGCCACCAAGG
>JAYVCN010000181.1:0-2629 GCA_043749875.1 Candidatus Eiseniibacteriota bacterium
AGCGTGACGTGCGCATCAGAGTGCGCCAGGGCGGCACTCGCTCGCACAGTCGCGCTCCGACTATCGGGGCTGAAGTAGGGCGCCTGGTACTCGCCATCCGCTGTCACCACGCCGTGCTCGTAGCCTTCGACGACCTGCCAGGACGCGCGAGGAAGCAGCACACTCTCGAATTGGGCTTTCTCTCCAGGACGGAGCGCTGCCGATGGTGGCGTGACGCCGACGCCTGGGGATCCGGGGGTGGGGCTGTGGCGTGAGCAGCCGCCGCCGAAGAGCCCGACTGCGGTGAGCAGGCACGTCGTCGCGACCGCCGTGCGAGCGCCGCGGCGGGGGCTTGCGAAGCTCGGGCGCGGAAGGGTATTCCGCGGCGGTTGTGAATGACTGGTGATCATGTGGGCGAGCATACTGCTGCTCGGCGGCTCGCGCCGAGCGCTCGTTTCGGCTCGTTCAGCGTTTCCCGAAGTAGCTGGAATTGGCGGCTCGCCCGAGCTTCGCGCTGACCTGGACGCCGACTCCAGGCGGGGCGCCACGGTGTGACGAGAATTATTGCGAGCCACACCGACGAATTCGCTTGACGCACTTTCCGGCCTGATCACTCGCGACTCGCGACGTGTTCGGGATTCGCGCACTAGCGCGCGCAGCGTGGGCGCCATAGGCCCAACGTCGCGCGGTCGCGAAACGCTTTCGTCCCGGTTCGTGTTGCGCGCGCCCCGCGCCTTCACGAAAGCCGCGAACACGCATGATACGAATGGATGCGCCCCCGCGACTGACCCGTGCCGCGGAGAATACCGATGAAGTCCTACTCGCGTTCGCAGTACACCGATGACCGCCTGCTTTCCACCTTTGACGCCCGCCTCTCACTGGTTCTCGACAACACCGCCGACCTCCTGGCCGATCTCGCCGAGATTGACGACCGCAAGCTCTACGCGCCGGCGGCGTACGGCTCGATGTTCGACTTCTGCGTGCATGCGAAGCACATGTCCGAGGACGTGGCGCTCAAGCGCATCCGAGTCGCGCGCACGGCGCGAGAGTTCCCGGCCATCTTCCCCGCGCTGGCCGACGGACGGCTGAACCAGACCGCGGTGCTGCTGCTGGCGCCGCGCCTGAGCGCGGACACCGCGGACGAGCTGCTGGCGGCGGCCGCGCACAGGAGCAAGGCCGAGATCGAGCTGCTGCTCGCCGCGCGGTTCCCGAAGCCGGACGTGCCGGCGGTCGTGCAGCCCCTCGCGCCACTCGGGATTCCGGCTGAAAAAGCCGCACCGGATGCGCCTGCGCTTGAACTGGCTCCAGAGCCAGTTGTCCCATCCAATGTGCTGAATGTACCGGTGCCGATGGCGCCACTTGCGCCGCGCGCCAAGCTCGCACCGCTGTCGGCGGGCCGGTTCGCGGTGCAATTCACGATCGAGCAGTCCACGTGCGACAAGCTCCGCCACGCCCAGGCGTTGCTCGGTCACGCGCTGCCCTCGGGTGATATCGCGAAGGTGTTCGAGCGAGCGCTGGACGCGCTGGTGAAGCAGCTCGAGAAGCAGAGGTTCGCGAAGTGCGACCGGCCGCGGGCGCAGAAGGGCGTCGCGAAGGGTCGGCACATCCCCGCAGCGGTCAAGCGCGCTGTGCGCGAGCGCGACGGTGACCGATGCACGTTCGTGAGCGACAAGGGCAGACGCTGTGAGTCACGCACGCGCTTGGAGCTGGATCACATCGAGCCAGTCGCGCGTGGAGGGGGGTCGACCATGGACAACCTTCGCCTCCTGTGCCGGGTGCACAACCAGTTCGAGGCCGAGTGCGCGTTCAGCCCCGAGTTCTTGGCCGGCAAGCGTGAGCAGGCGCGGGAGTGGGCGGCGCAGGCGAAGGCGAGCGCTGCAGCGAAGGCGAGTGCGGAAGCGAGGGCGCGAGCGAACGCGGAAGCCAAGGTCCAAGCCGCAGCGGAAGCTGCGAGCCAGAAGGAGGTCCTCCCGTGGCTCCGTGCGCTCGGTTGCAACGCTGAAACGGCCAAGCGAGCGGCAGAGCGATGCGCTGGCATGGTCGGCGCTCCGCTCGAGAGGCGCGTGTTCGTCGCATGTCAGGGACTCGGACCGCGCGGGATGCGACGGGCCCTGCCCATCGCGAGCGGCCCCGCATGATGGCGCCGGGCTGCGCGTCGGTCGCGCTGGGCGAGGCAAGCGTCCAGCGCGACCAACGCTACCTGAACCCGCGATCCAGCCGCACCTCATACGGATCGCCGAGCCCGCCCACACGCGCGAGCAGGACGCCCGTGGGGGAGAAGCGATACACTGTGCTTGCCGTGCGGCCCACCACCCAGGCTTCGCCGCGCTCGAGGTCCACGGCCACGTCGCGCGGTTCACCGAGCGACGTGAGCCGGAAGCGCACGGCGCGCGTGTCCATGTCGAACGTCACCACCTGGTCGGCCGCCGCGTCGGCGATCCATGCCGTGCGCCGGCGCCAGTCGAGTGCCACGCCGATGGGGCCCTGCAGCTGGATCGAGTCGAGCACCACCATGTTCGGCGACAGCCGCCACACCCAGCCGCTGGTGAGCGACGTGGCCCAGGCCTGGCCGGTGAGCGAGTCCACTGCGACGCGGGACGGCGAGCCGATCGCGCGCGCGCCGAGCGCCGTGCCGTCCCGTGCATAGCGG
>JAYVCN010000182.1:0-4034 GCA_043749875.1 Candidatus Eiseniibacteriota bacterium
GAACTCTCGCCGCCCGACACCAGCGCGATCCTCCGCCGCACCTCATTGGCGTCGCGCACCACGTCGTGCCCCGCGACGCGCGCTTCGCCACTCGTCGGAAAGAGCAGTGTGTTGAGGATCTTGATGACGGTGGTCTTGCCCGCACCGTTCGGGCCCAGCAATCCGAACACCTCGCCGCGCTCGATGCGCAGGTCGATGCCGTCCAGGGCCACCACCTCGGGTGAACCACGCGAGCGCTTGAACACGCGCTTCAGGCCGCGCGTCTCGACCGCGGGAGGTGTGGAGCCCGGTGGCGTCATGCGGGGCACCGTAGGGAGCCGCGCCGGGGCGTGTCAACGATGTCGCGGTACGAGCGGGCGAAGGAGTCGCAAGCGGGCCCCACGACCCTCCGCACGCGTCGTATCGTGCTAGCGCTTCGCGCCCGCTGGCCTGCCGCGTGGGGCGTCCCACGCATTGGGCGGTGGGAACCCCAGCACAGAGCCCGTGACATCCTCACCCGGCTTGAGCGGTGGCGGGACGGCATGCTTGACGGACTTGAGCGTCTTCAGGTAGCTGGCGATCGCCAGCGCGTCGCCGTCGGTCAGGTGCGAGTAGTTGATCCACGGCATGGCCGCCGAGAGCTGCCGGCCATCGGGCCGATTTCCTGTACGCAGCGCCATGGAGATCTGTTCGCCTTTCCACCTGCCGAGCCCGGTGAGCGAGTCCGGCGTCAGGTTCGCGGCATAAGCGATGCCCCAGGGACCCGCCCAGCCCATCTCGCTCCCCGACAGAAAGCGCGAGCTATCGGGCGCGCCATAGAAGCTGCCCGGAGTATGACATTCGTTGCACGCCATGATGGTGACGAGGTACTTGCCGCGCGCGATGCTCGCACCGGCTGATGTGCCGCGTTGGCCACCGGTCTTGACGTCGTCGCTGGCGGCGGACCTGGCCAGCCCGAGCGAGGCCGCGGCCAGCAGGACGGTGCCGGCCACGAGTGAGAACGCGGCAAGACGCATGCGGTTCATGCAGGATCCCTCCAGAGGTTCAACCGGGACAGCAGGATGGTGGCGCAGCATAACCGCTCAGCGGCCGCCTCGCAGCAGTGCGACGCGAGTCGCCAGCGTTCGCCCGTCCACCGTGAGCCGCACGAAGTAGACACCGTCGCGCGCGTCGCCTCCCTCCCACGCGTAGCTCCGCCGGCCCGCGCCGAGTCGCCCGTGCGCGAGCGTCGCCACCCGGCGTCCAGCCAGGTCGTGCACGGTGAGGTCCACCTCGGCGTCGCGCGGCAGGCTGATCGCGAACGTGGTGCTGTGCGTGAATGGGTTGGGACTCGCCGGTGACAGCTCGACCACGGTCGCGGGCCCCGTCGGCGACAGCGCGGTGCTCGGGAGCGGACTGGCCGGCGAGAGCATGGCGCCATCCGGCGCGGTCAGATCCGCGCCCTCGACGCTGAGACTCCCGCTCTGCTCGGTGCCGGCGAGTGGCACCGCACGCAACTCGTACACCAGCTCGTCCGCCGCCGCATCGGCGAGCCGGAGCGCGCCCAGCCGCAGCAGGCCCGCTTCGCCCGCGTCCACGAGCGGCAGCCAGCCCGCGGGGAAACCGGCGTCGATGTTCTCGGGTGGCAGCACCTGCCAGCGGTCGGCCGGGTAGCGGAGCCGCAGCAGCGCCGCACCGAGTGAGGAGGCACCGCGCACGTGCAGGCGCACGCGCACGGCGTCGCCGTCGCGCACGGGCTTGTCGATGCTCACGTCGAGTCCGGCCTGAACATGCGTGCTGTCGTGCGAGATCCCGGGCCCGTGCAGGATCTCGTGCGCGCAGCAAAACAGGTCCGGAATCCCGAACGTGCCGTCGCCGTCGCAATCGAAGCACGGGCTCTCTTCCCTGTCGTCGTGGGCCACGGCGCGCAGGCAGCGCGCCATGAGCACGAGGTCGCGCACGTCGGCGTGGCCATCGTGATTCACGTCGCAGCCGAGAGCGGTGCGGTCGATGCACAACCTCAGGGGTGCCACCACGTCGAGCGGTTCAGGACAGATCGGGATTTGCTCCCCGTTTGGATCCGAGGCCAGCTCGATTGCGCCGTACAGAGGGGCTCCGGGGATGTCGGGCGGAACAAGCGAGTCCGCCGCCACGGTGACACGCACCAGGTCGGAGGTACCTGGTGGGACCACGTCGGGCGTCGTGCCGAACACCACGAAGCGCGAGCGCTGGCCATCCTGCCGCCATGACACATGTACGCCCGTCGCCGCTCCCGCGTAGCGGATATCCACGATGTGGAACGGCTGGAACGTGGCCATGAAGCCCTCGACACCTGCCACTCCGGTGGCGGTGAGGTCGTTCCGCACGGGCACGAGTACGTCGCCATGGCCCCCGGGCGGCACGCGCAGTGAACATTCCGGAACCAGGGAACCGCGCGGCGGCAGGGGCGAGTGCAGGCAGCCCGCCTCAGGGACGCCGCAGACGCGCTGCACGTCGAACGCGACCCTCTTCTCGAACGAGATCGTCGAGTCCGGCGTGCCCGCGTCGAGCACATGCACGTCGACGGGAATGGTCACCACGTAGGATCCCGCGGCGAACCGGCCGAGCGCGTATGACAGCGTGTCCGAGATACAAGCGAACTCGACACAGTGCGGCCGCCACTCGAGGACCGCGCGCAGGTGGTTATCGGGATCGCGTCCGAGGCTGACGAGATGCACGCACGGCGGACAGCCGTTCTCGTCGAACTCCAGCCGCAGCGAATCCCCCGGGCAGGGATGCTCGGGTCGCACGCGCAGCGACGCGAACGTGCGCACCAGCGAGTCGAGCGGCGGGGGCTCGACAGGGCAGCTCGCCACCACTTCGTAGGCGAGTCCCGCCGTGCGGATGCTGCCCACCGCCGTCGTGTCCGGACAGACGCGCACGCGCTCAACGAAGAGTTCGGTGTAGCGCCCGGCGGCTTGGGCGGGTAGGTCGATGCGGGCCGAGAACGGCACGATCAAGGTCGGGCAGGCAGGACCACACGTGTCGACGACGAAGTCTGCAGCCAGTACATGCGAGCCGCCTGCCGGTTCCTCATGCAAGCCCCGAAACGCCACACAGCGAGCCGGCATCAGTCCCGACACCGTGACCACCACGGGTTCGCCGGGGCACACGCGGGGCGCGCACCCCTCACACGGCGGTGTTCCGAATGTGATCTGTCGGATGTAGGCGAGTGAGTCGGAGGGTGGCGGAGGGGGTAGCGGCGGCGGCTTGGCTGCGCCCGCGGCGAACGCGAGGGAAACCCAGAGCGCTGCGGGAAGCAGTGCGCTCAGGACGATGTGAACGGGTCGTAGTGCTTGGTGTCTGCGCATGGCGAGAGCCCTCAACAACATGGCCCGGTCGAGCCAGCACCACAGAGGATTCTGCCGCGGGCAGGGCCCGGTCAAGGGCTGATTCGGCAGGCGCCCGTCGCTACTTCTTCTCCCCCTTTGCCGCCGACGCCGCCTTCGGCGCGTCCCATGCCGACGGCGGCGGAAAGTCCAGCACCGGGCCCTTCACCTCGCCGCCCGGCTTCACGGCCGCGGGGACCTGGTGCGCGATCGGCTTGAGACTCATCAGGAATGCGGCCAGTGCCTCGGCGTCCTCCTGCGTCAGCTGCATGATGCTCTGCATGGGCATCGGCGCGCCGATCTGCGTCCCGTCGGGGCGGATGCCGGTGCGCAACGTCTTCACCAGCTCGGACGCAGTCCAGTAGCCGATACCGGTGTCGAGGTCGGGTGTCAGGTTGGCGGCATAGCGTACGCCCCACGGCCCGCGCCAACCCATCTCGCTGCCACTCAACGCGCGCTCGGAGTCGGGCGCGCCGTAGAACGTGCCCGGCGTGTGGCAATCGCCGCAGCTCATGATCTGCGCCAGGTAGCGGCCCTGCGCGAGCTTCTCGGCCGAAGGCGGCGCGGGTGTCTTGGCCACGGTCTGAGCCGCGGCCAGCGCGACGCCGGCGATGAGTGCTGCAAAGACGAGCGGCGCGGCGAATCGTCGAACGAACATGCCGGATCCCTCCTGCGAGCGAGGCGTGGGGCTTCCTTCGGGGAATATGC
>JAYVCN010000183.1:0-7718 GCA_043749875.1 Candidatus Eiseniibacteriota bacterium
CAGCTGACGGTCTGGGAACGGTCCGCCGAAGGTGGGCCTGGTTGTGCCGGAGGTGTTGGTCCGCGAATTCGCGACATCGTACCCGACCTTCACAACCGCCCGCCTGTGCGCTCCCTCCCAAACTGCAGCCCCCAGCGCCACGAACCCCGAGAGCGGCACCCCGACCGGCGGCTCGGACTCATCGAAGACCATGCGAGCAGCCTGCAAGCCCGCCTCGTACTCCCAATGTCGCCCCGCGGCAGCGGCCGGAGCGAAGCATGGGAGGAGCGCGCATGCCGAGAGGCATACTCGTAGGGCGCTGCGCAGATTCACCACCCTTCCCTCCCGTCGATCGAGGCTCAGCATGCCTCGAATCTACCTCGCATCAGCTTGCGAAGTTCCGAACTCTAGTCCGCGCCCATGCTCCGGGCAACGAACCCAACCCAGCACGAGCTGCAGCGCGCGATGGCGAAGCTCGGCATCGGGTGCCGGCAAGCGGTGCTGTCCTTCCACCCACCGGAGCGAGAGCGATCAAGTTCCAACAGGACCGGCCCAGAGCTTTGAGCGCGCCAATGGGACCACAGAGGATCGGTACCTGGTCGGCCGGGTGAAATCGAGCGGGGCTGCGGATCCGCTGAAACCAACAAACTTGAATGAGTAGAAAAAGGACGAGCAGGGCCGCGCATGTCCCAGCCGATTTCATCGGCGCGACGCTCCGGCGTTACCCGTTGGCGGCCATCACATCCTCGGCAGCGTGATCCCTGTCTGCTTCTGGTACTTGCCGCCTTTGTCCTTGTAGGACACCTCGCACACGTCGTCCGCCTGGAAGAACACCACCTGGGCGATGCCCTCGTTCGCATAGATCTTGGCCGGCAGCGGCGTGGTGTTGCTGATCTCCAGCGTCACGAACCCCTCCCACTCGGGCTCGAATGGCGTGACGTTGGTGATGATGCCGCAGCGCGCGTAGGTCGACTTGCCCATGGTGATGGTGAGCACGTCGCGCGGGATGCGGAAGTACTCCACCGTGCGCGCCAGCGCGAACGAATTGGGCGGCACGATGCAGACCGGGCCCTTGAAGTCGACCATGGTCGCGGCATCGATGTTCTTGGGATCGAGCACGGTGCTATTGACGTTGGTGAAGATCTTGAACTCATCGGCGACGCGGATGTCATACCCATAGCTCGACACGCCATACGAGATGACGCCGTGGCGGACCTGCTTCTCCTCGTACGGCTCGATCATGCCGTGTTCCTTGCACATCTTGCGGATCCAGTGATCCGGACGGATGGACATGCGTGCTCCCCTATGAGGTTTCCATGATGCTTCCGAAAATAGCTTCAGAAACGGCCGAGCAGGCGCACCACGTGCACGAGCTCGGGAATCAGCAGTGACTCGAGCGCCTCGCGGACGGCGCCGACGGAGCCGGGAAGGTAGACGACCAGGCGCCCGCGCGCGACACCCGCGCCGGCCCGTGACAGCCACGCGGCCGAGCCGACGCTCGCCCACGACAGCGCGCGGAAGCGCTCGCCGAAGCCGGGCAGCGCTCGCTCGAGCAGCGGCTCCACCGCCTCGGGCGTGACGTCCCGCGGGGCCACGCCCGTGCCACCGCTCAACACGACGGCGTCCACGCCGCGGCGCGCGAGCTGTTTGCGCAAGGCAGCACGGATCGCGGCGACATCGTCCCGCACCCATGCGCGCGCGAGCACCGTGCAGCCGGAGCGGGTGAGCAGCCGTTCGGCGAGCGCTCCGCCGGTGTCGTCCGCCCTGCGGCGCGTGTCGCTCACGGTGATGATGGCGACGCCCACCGGGCGCGGGGCGCGCTGTGCGCGCGCGTGTTCGGGCGCGCGGGCGAGCTTCCGCGTGCCGGTCGCGCGGCGCGCGCCGTCCCCCTTCGCGACGATCACGTGGCCCCCGCTCCTGTCCACGCCGCAAGCGGCGTCGGCGTGAGGCCGAAGTCGGACGCCCACGGTTCACACTCGGCCAGCCGGTGCTCGGCGATCTCGTCCAGCGCCGGCTCCCACGCCCCGCCCGCCGTCTCGCCCGGCGTGAGCGCGGCAAGGTCGCGCAGTTCGGCAAGCGTCAGCGTGTCGGGGCCGGCCACCTCGTACCAACCTCGCCACAACGCGCGGCCGTCGAGCGCACTCGCGATCGTCTCGATGGCGTCAGCTTCGGCCACCGGATTCACCAACTTCCGGCCGCCATTCGGCAATGCCGGTCGCGAGCGCAGTTTCTTCCACAACGGTGTCGCCGGCCCCACGAGCGGTGCGAAGCGCAGCGTCAGTGTAGGTGCGTTGCCCGCCCGCACGTGTTCCTCCAGTCGCCACAGGCGCTGCAGTGTCGTGACGCGCGCATCCGGGTGCACGCCGAGACGCGACAGCATCAGCACGCGAAACTTCCGCTCGCCCAGCGATCGAACGAAGCCGAGGAAGTCGAACACCATCGGACCGTCGGAGATGGCCAGCGTCACCGCGCCCTCGGCAGCGGGCAGTGCGCCGGCGCCCGAAACGACGCTGTGCCCGCGCGCCGCGAGTGCGGCGAGCAGCCGGTCCGCGGGCTCGCCGAGTGGCCCGGGCTTGACGAGGATCACGGCACGAGCCCCAATGCGAGCGCCAGCTGGCGGCGGTGCGACAGGTCATGCTCGACCCAGCCACGCACCATGTCGCCGAGCGGGAACGCTCCGCGCAGCGAATGCACACCCACGCGCGCCCCGGCGTCACGGCCGAGCGGCGCCAGCCGGACCACGAGGCGCTGGCGCAACTCGCGCCAGTCGGCGAGCACGCCGCTGGTATCGAGGCCGGCGTACGCGGCCAGGCGCGCGGCTCCGAGCAGGTCGACGTCGGGAATGGTGGGCATGGCCTGCGCGAGCATGGTCTCGAGCCGCGGCAGGTAGACATCGCGGTCGCCGTCGCGCAGGTGCGCCAGCACCTCCAGCGCACTCCACTTGCCGGGTGCCGGCCGCTGGCCGGCCTTCGCGGGTGCCGCCGCGATCCGGTCGGCGACCCAGTCCGGGCTCTCGACGAGTGCCGCCAGGCAGCCGCCCCATTCCAGGTAGGTCATGGGCCCGCGACTCAGGGGCGTGATGCCGGGGGCGCTGCTCCCGGGTGGGAACGGCCGCGCGAAGCCACGCGCGAGGTAGGTCTGCGCGAGTTCCGCGTAGTGCCGGGCGCCTTCCATGATCGCCGAGCGGTGCGCATCGCTCACCGGCCCCAGCACGCGCGCGGGTGAGCCGAGCGCCAGCGACCCCGGCGGGATCACCTGGCCCTCCGTTACGAGTGAGCCCGCTCCGACCAGCGAGCCCGTGCCGACCTGAGCCTTGGACAGCACGATGGCGCCCATGCCGATCAAGCAATCGTCTCCGATGGCGCAGCCATGGATGATGGCGCGATGGCCGATGGTGACGCGATCGCCCACCACCGTGGGCGCATCGGCATCCACGTGCACGAGCGTGAGGTCCTGGACATTCGTGCGCGCGCCAATGGTGATGGACGCGCCGTCGCCGCGCAGCACGCTGCCGAACCACACGCTCGAGCGTTCGCCGAGCGAGACCTCGCCCACCACGACCGCGCCCGGCGCCACGAACGCGCTCGGGTGCAGCGACAGCCGCGCCGGCCAGTCGAGGTGGCGGTCGCTCACCGCGGCGCCGCCGCTTCGCCCACGAACGGGTTTCCGCGGCGCTCGGCGCCGATGGTGGTGGCGGGCCCATGCCCCGGCAGCACCGACACCTCGTCGCCGAGCTTGAACAGCTTGTCCTTGATGCTGGCTTCGAGCTGCGCGAAGGAAGCGCCGGGCAGGTCGGTGCGCCCGACCGAGCCGGCAAACAGCACATCGCCCGACCACAGCGTGTTGCCGTGCCGGAACGTGACGTGACCGGGCGCATGTCCGGGCGTGTGGAGCACGTCGAGGAACTGTAGCCCGAGCGGGATGCGCATGCCCTCCGCCAACTCGAGCGCGATAGCGGGGACGTCGACCGGCGGCAGGCCGAACATCGAGCCTTGAATGGCGACCGCTTCGAGCAGCGGCCGGTCGGCCGGATGCAGCGCGAACTCACCCCCGACCGCTCGCTGCACCGCCAGCATGGAGGCGACGTGGTCGTAGTGGGCGTGCGTGGCGAGCAGCCAGCGCACGCGCAGTCCCTCGCGGGTCACCAGCTCGATGACGCGCTCGGGCTCGAAGCCCACATCGACCACGGCGGTCTCGCGCGTCGCCGGATCGGTGATCACGTAGACGTTGTTTCCGAACGGCCCCACATCGTGAAACGCACGATTCTCGAGCGGCATTCTCGGCTTGCGGCCTGCGGCCGCCTCCTCATTCAGTTTGGCGGCCTCCGGCCGCCGCCTGGGCGGACGGCGTCAGCGGACCGCGTTGCCGGCTCACTTCAATCGCTTATAGGTCTTCTGCAGCAACAGCGCGTCGTCCTCCATGCACGGGCTCTCGCACACCACCCAACCGCCCACGTGCAGGTCTTTCAACGCTCGCAGCAACTCCTTCCAGCGGAACTTCGTCTCGCGCAGTGGCTCGTGCTTGCGTTCACCCTTCGGCCCGAACTGGATGCCGGAGATGTGGATGTGCAGCCGGTCGAGCGCCGCGCGGCCGAGCTTCGCCTCGATCGCGATGAGCGTCGCGGCGAAGTCCTCGTAGCGGTTGTGCTGCCCGATGTCGCGCGCGTAGCGGTGCGAGAAGTCCACGCAGGGTAACACCCCGGGCACGGCGGCGCTCCACTCCAACACCTCTTCGAGCGCGCCCACCTGCGACGCCTTGCCGGTCAGCTCTGCGCGCACGTCGATGACGATGCCGCGCCGCACCAGCGCGGTCGTGATGCGCACGAGCTCGCCCCGGATGCGGCGATTCGCTTCGTCAGCCCCGAGCTTTCCGTAGAATCCGGCGTGGAAACAGAACGACTGCGCGCCGCAGCGCATGCCGAGCCGCCCGGCCTCCTCGAGCCGCGCGCGGCTGCGCTCGACCACGTCCGGCTCGCCGCACAGGTTCACGAAGTACGGCGCGTGCGCGGTCAGCGTCAAGTCGTGCTCGCGCGCCGCGGCGGCGATGCCGTCCGCCGAAGCGTCCGACATGCGCACGCCGTTCACCCACGCCATCTCGAGATGGTCGAGCCCCAGTTCGCGCGCGCGCCGGATGCCATGCACCGTGTTGGGTTTCGCACTGGTGCGTGGGATGCCCGAGGTGCCGAACCTCAGCACGCCTGCCCCAGCATGCGGTGCGCGCTCTGCCGGCTGGCCCGTCGCCGGCACGCTCCGTATCCGCGCGCTCACCGCTTGTAGCCGATCCGGCGCAGGAACTCCCGGCGCTGCGCCCTCGCCGCATCGTCTTCGACGCCCTGCGGCGAGCCGCCGTCCACCACGCCGACGATGCCGCGTCCCTGTTCGGTCGTCGCCACCAGGATCTGAATTGGATTCGCGGTGGCGCAGAACACCCGACACACTTCCTGGCACTGCTTGATCGCGGGCAGCACGTTGATGGGAAACGCGCCGCGCAGCACCAGGAAGAATGCGTGCCCCGCTCCCACCGCCTGCGCCTGCGTCGTGGCGACCGCGACGAGCTCGGCGTCGTTGCCCTCCGTGCGCACCAGGCACGGTCCCGAGGCCTCGCAGAACGCCAGTCCGAATTTGCCGGCGGGCACCGTGGTCACGACGATCTCGGCCAGATCCTCGACCGTCTTGATGAAGTGCGCCTGCCCGACGACTACATTGCAATCAGCCGGGAACACCAACGGCATGACGGTGAATTCCATGGAGGGCTCCAGATCTGGCGCGGGCCGAACCGCTCAGAAGGCCTGCGACGAACCGAATGAGAATACCGGTTCCCGCTTGCCGTCGCGCGCCGGCGACAGCGGGAACGCCACGTCGAAGCGGGCCACCTGGTGGAGCGACACGCGCGGGAACGTCAGCCGCAGGCCGAAGCCCGCGTCGTGGTGCCACGGCACCCGGTCGCCGCCGGGGCCCCACGCCCGTGCCGCGTCCACGAACGCCGCGCCGCCGACGCTGGCCAGGCTCCACACGTCGCGCGCGGCGACCCAGCGCGTCTCGGCGTTGAATCGCCACAGTTCCGTCCCCGCCAGTTCCTGCACCGGGTAGGCGCGCAGCCCATTCAAGCCCCCGACGATGCTCTGCACCTCGCGCGGGGCGCGGTCGGCGGCCTCACCGAGCGCCGCCACCACGATCGCCACGTTGCGCGTTGGCTGCTGGATCCAGCGCGACTCGAGATGGGCCAGCGTCTCGCGCGGGCCGCCGCGGATGCGCGTGGACAACGTGCCGCGCGCGAAGCCGAAGCCGAAGCGCTGGGTCGCGCGCCCGGTCTCGAGTCGCAGCTTGGCCGTGCCCTCGTCGGCGGTGCTGCCGAGCATGCGCATCACCAGCCCGCTCTCCATGCTCACCAGTGAGCCCACGTCGAAGTCCTCGATCGGGTCGAACAGTTCGATGCCGCGGCGCTCGATCCAGTGTGGCTTCCAGAACGTCACGCGCGCGGATGCCCAGCGGAGCTTCAGTTCCTCCTCGCCGCCGGGGAATGCGATGGCCACGTTGGGCTCGGGCACGGTCACGCCATAGTTGCGGTCATAGAGCGAGAATCCCACCGTGAAACGGCGCACGAGCCCGTCCGGGAACCGTTTGCCGAACCCGTACTCGACCTGCGCCCGCTCGAAGCGGAACGGGAACCGCGCCGCCAGCGAGCCGGCATTGAAGAGCTGCTGCTCCGCGTTCGTCCGCCACCACGACACCGTCCACGAGCGCGGGTCGTCGAGCGAGCGGTAGGGGTCGCGCAGGTAGAACGCGTTGCTGGAGCCGCCCCGGCCGCTGCTCGTCTTGATCTGGCCCTCGAGCGCCGAGCCGAACAACCGCTTGCCGCTCAGCTCCCCCGAGCGCGTGTGACCCGTGGGCTCGCTGCGAGCTCCCACCGACACGGCGAGTCCGAGTCCGAGCAGATTGCGTTCGGTGAACCCCACCGAGCCGAACGTACTGCCGCCGCCGCGCTCGAGATTCAGCTCGGGCTGCGTGGTCCACGTGTCATGTGTCACCACCAGCACGTCCACCGAGTCGTTCACGAGCCGGGAACGGAGAGCACTCGGTTCGATGTACTCGAGGTCGCGCAGCAGCCGCTGGCTCTCGGCGACCCGGTCGGCCGTCCACCGCTGCCCCGGAGTCAGGAGCAGCAGCGAGCGCACCGTGCTCGAGCGCGTGCGCACGTGCAGCTTGTTCGCGCCGCGGTAGATGGGCGAGAACAACCCCACGGGCACAGGGTCGAAGATGTCGAGGCAGTGCACGTCGACGCGCCGGATGACGACGCCCTCGCAAAGCGCTCGCACCACGCTGTCACTGGCGAGCCCGTATGCCATCCCCACGTCTCCGGCCACCGGTAGCGCCGGAGCGGCGGGCAGCGCGAGCGCGACAGAATCGGGCACCCCCTGCGCTCGCGCGACGGAACCCGACGCCGTGCCCGCTGACACGACGAGCGCGAGGGCGAACCACACCCTCGCGCTCCGTTGGACGGCAGGCCGTTGGCCTGCGTCAGCGCTTCGTGGCGATGCGATCACGAGCCAATTGCGATTCGCCGCTCTGCGGGAAGCGCTTCACCAGCTCCTCGAACGTCTTCCTGGCCTCGGCCGCGCGCCCGAGTCGCTCCTGACACAGACCGAGCTTGTAGAGCGCCGCCGGTGCGCGATCTCCCGTGCCCCAGCGCGCCCCGACGCGGGCGTACTCGACGAGCGCGCTGTCGAACTGCGCCTGGGC
>JAYVCN010000184.1:0-3683 GCA_043749875.1 Candidatus Eiseniibacteriota bacterium
CTCAGCCGCGACACGAGCGGCCCGTAAGCGCGCGCCACCCCGAACAACAGCGCCGGCGACAGGCTGGCGGCGAGCGTCCAGCCGACCCGGCGCGGGCGCGCGCCCGACCTGAGCGCAAGCAGCAGCGCAACGCCCACGCCAAGCGCCGCCGCGAGCCACGCGCCGCGCGAGAGCGTCATCACCAGCGACGCCGAGATCAGGGCGGCCGCGGGCACCAGCCACGCGGCGTCGCTCGCACCCTCCGCCAGGCGCGCGAGCAGGATGGGCAGCGTCACCGCGAGCACGACGCCGAGCAGGATGGGATTGCCCAGCGGACCCGCGGGCCGCAGCGCGATGACACCGTTGACCGCGTACGTGTGCACTCCGCTCCAGTGAATGGGGTCGAGGCCCGCCAGCTGCAATTGCGCGTACACGGCCGCCGCGATCCCGCACAGCGCGACCACCCGCAGCGTGCCACGCACGTCGCGTTCGTCGCGATGCGAGTGCCCGGCGGCCACGTGCAGGCCCGCGAGCGCCAGTACGGTGAGCAGCCCTTCGCGCTGGTCCACCTCGCCCATGAACGACAGCCGGGGCGACAGCGAGAACAGCGTGGACAGCCCGGCGACACTCGCCCACGCCATCACCGCCAGCGTCTGAGCCCCGGGTCGTTGCATGCGTCCGGCCCAGGCCTCGGCGCCGACCCACGCCAGCAGGCTCAAGCCGATCACGCGCAGGAACATCGCCTTGAACGGCTGGAATGGCTCCAGCAACCCCGGCGCGAAGCCGAGGATGGCGGCCGCGAGTGCGACGCGGATGGCGACCCGCGCGACGCGTTCTATCGGACGATCACCAGGCGTTCGACGGCGTGGTCTCCCGCAGTATCGCGCGCGTGCACGAAGTAGACGCCGGCGGGCAGCGGCTGTCCGCCCGGACCGGCGCCCGACCAGTGCCATACGCCGGCCGCGCCACCTTGGCCCGTCGCGACGCGGCGTCCACGCGCGTCGAACACCTCAAGCCTGACCGGACCCACGCCGCCGGACCAGCGCGCATCCGCGACACCGCGGGCGGGGTTCGGGGTGACGCGCAGCGACAGATCGCCGCGCGAGGGTGACGATGGCGCCACGCCGACACTCGACATCGGCCGGCCGATGACGCGGAATGCGAGTGCGTAGCCGACCGTCTGTCCCCACGTGTTCGTGGCGACGTCACGCTCGAAATACGGCCCGATGCCGGCAGCAAAGTCCTGGCTCTCGGCGCCGGTGAGCGTGGCGACGTAGTAGCGCGAGCTCGCAGCATTGCGCAGGTAGAGCCAGTAGTCTTGCTGTGGTTGCAGCACGATCGTGTGGTCGAAGTCGAGGTGGGACGTCCACACCGCGCGGTCGGCAAGTCCATTCCCGGACAGGGCCGCTTCCACGCGCGTCACCGGCATCGTCGCGCCCGGCGCGATCATGTCACTGCCGTCGATGATCCCGATCACGGGCACCGCCAGCGGCATGCGGGGCACGCCGGGACCGGCCGCAGTCGCGCCCGCGGTCAGTGCGGGCGGCGCGCCGCTGAAACCGGGTGCGACCTCGATCCAGCGCAACTCCACCGGCTCGGGCACGCGGAATCGCTGGGCGATCTCGGCCACCGCCAGATTCGGCAGCGTGCTCGTGCGCATGACGCTCTGCGCGATACGCAACGCTTGGAGATCGTCGTCTCCGCCGCACAGCGCATGCGCGAACACCGGATGCGGACCGGGCAAAGGGCCGCCCGCGCCCAGGGCACCGATGGTGCGGGCCACCGGCAGCGCCGAAGCGCTCGCGGGGTCGAAGTAGGCGTGGAAGTCCCCCAACGAGTACCGCGAGATCAGCTCGAGCGCCGTGGTGAGCCGCGGGGGCTCCGCGACGTGCTCGACGCTCCGCGTGACGAGAGGCGGAATGAACAGCGTCGTCGGGGCGCAGTTCAGCGTGTACGCCTGGAGCGCAGACGGATCGAGCCACATGGTACGGAACGCAATGGTGCCGGCATCGGGCGCAAGCGTCAGCGGGTCCCACTGCTCGAGAACGACGCGCGCGAAATTCCAACCGTAGCCCACCACGCGCAGGCTGCACGAGGCTGCGGTGACGCCCACGGGCAGCGGCTGGGCGATGCCGCGATCGCGGGGGAACACGTACGTGCTGTCGCCGCCGCCCGACGCGAGGAACGTCTCGCACGGCGGATAGAATTGCGACGGCGGGGCGCCCGTCAGCAGGACGGGTCCGGGCCGGACGCCCGGAGGCGCTGCGGCAACGAGCGCGAGCAGTGCGAGCACAGCGACCGCCGGCACAGCACGCGCAAGCTCATGCACTTTCAAGTGGGTTTCTCCATCCGCGGGCCCGAGATGGGACGACCACGCAGTCTACGCCCGGCTACCGACCCGCCCAAGTCATTTATCGCTGCGCGCGACGCAGGCTAGCGAACGATCACCACGCGCCCGACGGCATGGCCGCCGGCGGAATCGCGCGCGTGCACGAAGTACACGCCGGCAGGAAGCGGTGCGCTGCCCACCCCGCGCGTCATCCGCCACGTTCCGGCGGCACCGCCCTCACCCGTCGCGACGCGACGGCCGCGTGCGTCGAGCACCTCGAGCTTCACGGGACCCACGGCACCCGACCACCTCACCTCGGGCTGCGTGCGCGTGGGATTCGGCGCGATGCGCAGCGTGAAGCTGTCCGTGCCTCGCAGCGGCGCCACGCCCACCGAACTGAGCGGACGACCGATGATGCGGAAATCGAGTGCCTGGCTGCTCTCCAGCTTCCACGGATCGCCGTCGATCGGGCGCGTGTAGAAGGCCCCGATGTTCGCGGTGAAGTCCGCGCCCTGGGAGCCCGTGAGCTGCCGGGCGTAGAACGCATGCGCTTGCGCCGAGCGCACCCACAGCCAGTAGTCGTGGAACGGCTGGAACACGATGGTGTGATCCAGATCGTAGTGCGACGCCCATTGTGGCTGGGTGTTGTAGTAGTGCGCGAAACTCGCTTCCACGAGCGGCGCCGGCATGGGCTGGGTCGGTGTGGCGAGGTTGGACGCATCCACGATCCCCACCAGTGCGGGAATGTAGCCCTGAACGGTCGGCACTCCGAGCGCCAGCTCGATCCAGCGTAGTTCCACCGGCTCCGGCACGCGGAAGCGCTGCACCAACTCGCCCGGACTCGCCGACAGCAGCAGGTCCTGCCGCACGACACTCTGCGCGACGCGCAGCTGCTGGAGGTCGTCGTCACCGCCGCACACGGCATGCGCGATCACCGGGTGCGCGCCAGACAGCGGCCCGCGCACACCTCCCGCGCCGATCACCCGCGCCGCGGGCATGGAGCTTACGGCGGCGGGATCGTAGTACGTCCGAAACGACCCATTCGAGTAGGGTACGCACTCGAAGTCGAGTGCCGTCGTGAGCCGCATCGGCTCCGCCACGCGATCCACGCTGCGCGTGACAAGCGGCGGCACGAACGGCACCCGGGCCACGCCGGAAAACGCTGACCGCGAGAGATCATAGGACAGCGTGCGCAGCGCGATGGTGCCTGCCGCAGGCGCTAGCGACAGGGGATCCCATTCGCGCAACGTGGTGCGCAGGTAAAGCGACACATTGTATGAGCTCAGGATGTCCGTGCGCAGGCTGCATGCCGCGGCCGTGATGCCGGCCGGCAAGGGTTGCGTGATCCCGTGGTCGACCGCGTACGTGTAGCTGC
>JAYVCN010000185.1:0-4743 GCA_043749875.1 Candidatus Eiseniibacteriota bacterium
GAGGCCCAGCGCCTGCTCTCGCTCATCGAGGACATCCTCGACCTGTCTCGGCTCGAGAGCGGCAAGCTGGCACTGAAGCCGCGCGCGCTCGACATCGCCGAGGTCGTGCGCGGCGCCGTCGAGACGACCCGCCCGCTGGCGCAGCGCTATGGCGTCACGCTTGAGACCGAGCTGGCCATTGGTCTGCCGCAGTTGTCGGTCGACGAGGTGAAGATCCGCCAGGTGCTGGTCAACCTGCTCGTGAATGCGGTCAAGTTCAGCCCGCGCGGTGCACCCGTGCGCCTGCGCACGCTGCAGGATGGGCCGTGCGTGCGCATCGAGGTGCATGACCAGGGCCCGGGCATCGCGCCGGACACGGCGACGCACATCTTCGAACTGTTCGGACAGAATGTGCCCGAGGACGCCGACTCCCGCGGCGGACTGGGCATCGGCCTGCACCTGGTGAAGCGCATCACCGAACTGCACGGCGGGCACGTCGGCGTGAACAGCCGCCCCGGCGAGGGCTCGGCGTTCTGGATCCGCCTGCCGATCGCTCCCGAGGCGCACGCCACCGGTGAAGACCGGTCCGGCGAATCCGAGGACCGCGCCGCGGCCTGAGCACCGCGCGGGCCGGCTGCGAGCCCGGCGTTTGTGGTGACGCTGGCACCGGGACGCCAGTTGTCCGACGCGGCTTGCGGCGCTCGCGCAGGGTCAGTACCGCGTGCATACTGCGCGCTCCGCGGGGTGGCCTCCCCGCGCTGGCCCAACGCCCGGGAGCGCCCCCGTTGTCCACGCCCGATTCCCCATCACAGCCGCCGGCTTCGTCCGTAGAACATGGAGTGACCCACCCCACGCCATCGGCCGGCGCGACGCCCGAGCCGGCGTTGCTCGAGCGCGTGCGAGCGCGCGAACCGGAGGCGATGGGGCTGTTCTACGACCGCTACCTCGACCTGGTGTTCGGACTCGCCTGGCGCCTGCTCGGCGACCGCACACTGGCCGAGGACGTGACTTCGGAGGTGTTCCTCAAGGTGCATCGTGCCGCCGACCGACTGGACCCGGCCCGCGACCCGGCGCCATGGCTCACCACCATCACCACCAACGCCTGTCGCGACCTGTGGCGCTCGGGCGCGTACCGCATGAGCCGGCGCGCCGCCGACGTGGACGACCCCGTGGCGGCCGCGACGCTCAGCTCGGGCCGCAACGATCCCGAGGCCGATGCGCTGGTGTCCGAACGCGAACGATTGGTGCAGGGCGCACTGGCCGAGCTGGCGGAACCACTGCGCACCACCATCGTGCTGCACGACTACCAGGGCCTCGATCACCGGCAAGTGGCCGAGGTGCTGCACATCGCCCATGACGCCGCGCGCAAACGGTACTCCCGTGCGCTCGCGGCGCTGGAGCAGAAGCTGAGGGGACGCCTGTGAGTGAACGCGACGAGCACGATCTGACGCCGTCCGAACGCGCCACGCGCGACGCCGTGCGCGGGCTCGGCGCACCGAGGGCCGACGATGCGTTTCGCAACCGGCTGCGGTTCGAGTTCATGTCCGGCCGCATCGGCCGCCGGGATGGCATGCCCCCGCCGCGGCCGTGGTTCGCGCGCGCGGGGCTGCTGGCGCCGCTCGCGGCGAGTGTCCTGGCCGTGGCGCTGCTCGCGGCGAACCGGGGCCCCGACTGGCGCGTGGTATCCGCCGCCGGCGACGGCCGTGTGCTGGTGGATGGTGTGGCGTTCGCGCCCAGCGACTCGGCGGGCATCGCCGCGCGCGTGATCCGCGGCGGGCGCTTAAGTCTAAAGGGTGCGGTGACGCTCGACCTGGTGGCGCCGGGCGTGGCCGCACTCGCGCTGGCGCCCGGCGTCGATGTGACGCTCTCGGCCGCGCCGAATCGTTGGTGGTGGCGCGGCATGAGCGCGCAGCTCGCCACGGGCGACGCGTACTTCAGCACCGGGCGGACGTTCGCTGGAGCACACCTGGATGTAAGGACGCCGGAGGCGACCGTGCGCGCGGTGGGCACGTCGTTCGCCGTGCTGTGCGCTCCGTTCGGAACCTGCGTGTGCGTGATGCAGGGCCGCGTGACCGTGGGTGGCAGGGCCGCGGTGCCGGGCGATGGCGTCGAGGTGCCGCATGGCATGCGGCGGGTCGTGCATCCGGACCAGGTGGCGGAGACGCTGCCGATCCTCGACGACTCGGTGCATCACCTGCATCATCAGCTCGCGACCGTCGGCGACGTGCTCGGGCGTTAGCCGCGGTTCAAGCCGCCGGGCGCGCAGCGTCGTCGACAGGCCACGCGTCGCGCGGCAACGCACGGGCGATGCGGCGTCCCTCCGGCAGCGGCATCGCCTCGTGCCGGCTGCCGGGGATCAGCGCACCACGTTCGTCGACCACGAGCTGCACCCATGGCCGCTCGGGGTGATCCGCGACCGGCACCAGCGCCCGCGCGATGGCGCCGTCGTCGAGTTCCACCAACTGCCCGGGCGGATAGAACCCCAGCGCGCGCACCAGCGCCACGCCCAGCGCGGGTTGCCCGTTCGTCCGCAGCAGCTCGAGCACACGCGCGAGCACGCTGCTCGGCGACATCCATTGCGCGCGCGCGGTGCCACGTGACAGCAACGAGACGTAGGCATCCGCCATCGCCACGAGTTGCGAGAACAGCGCGGGCGGAGCCGGCTGCGGGCCAATGCTCGCGGCGTGATGTTCGAGCGCCGTGCGCATGGCCGCAAGCGAGCTGCGATTGAACGTGGTCGCCCACGCGATGCGGCGCACACCCTCGTACGTGTGCTCCGCGGCAGGCTGTGCTGCGCCCGGTTGCGCGGCCGCACGCTCCACCCAGCCGTGGCCCACGTCGTGCAGCAGCGCCGCCACGGCGATGTCGATCAGGTCGTGGCGGCCGAGCCCCAGCCGCCCGCCCACGCTCACGGCCACGAGCGCGGTGTGTGCGGCGTGCACGCACACGCTCTCGCCGGGGGCTACGCGCGCGAGCGCGGCGATGATACGGTCGCCCGCCAACACGGAATCCACGAGCGGCTGCGCCATGCGCTTGACGTGCCGCAGCTCCACGCCGTGATCGAACGCATCTCCCGAGAGCAGCGTCTGCGCGCCCGAGTAGAGCGCCGCCCACGCTTCGCGTGACGCGCCGAGCGTCGCGGGCAGCGAGTCCGCGGCGGCCTCCGCGCCGCGGTCCACGGCGGCCGAGCGAAAGGGCAGCGCCTGCAAGTGCACGATCCCGGCATCGTGGCAGGCGGTGATGAGTTCCTCCCCTTTCCAGCGCTCACCCAGCAGGAACAGGTCCATGAACGACTGGAACTCGGACAGCGTCAGGCCGGGGGTGAACTCGATTCCCACCAGCGTGCGCGCGGCGAACTCGTGTGCGAGCTGTTCGAGCGCGCGGTGCGTGGCCTGCCGGAACGGCAGCCGCTCGCCGTTCATGCACAGGTCGCCGTCGGGGGCGTCGAAACGGACATGGCCATGCGTCTGGAATACCGGTTCGAGCAGTGCGAGATAATTCTCGAGCTGCTGCGTGAACCCGACGTGGCGGACCGGATAGGCTCGGCCGCTCCTCATCAGCGCCACGAAGCGAGACGTCAGCTGCAGCGCACCGTCAAAGCGCGGATCCTGGTCCGGGCTCGGGTTCGATCCCTGCGGTGTCACGAATCGCCCCAATGAGCGAGGGCTTCATCGCAAGCTTCGCGCACCGCGTCGCTGCGATGCCGCAGGCCCTGTTCGAGCGCCCCGCGCGCAGCCGTGGTGCCCATGCGCGCGAGTGCGCGCGCGGCGGCGGTGCGCTCCGGGGTACGCCGTGCGAACCAGCCGCCGCGCACCAACGTCTCCTCGAGCGCCGGCACGGCGTGGTCGTCACCCACGTCAGCGAGCGTGGTGAGCAGCGCGATCTTCTGGTCCTCGGGCCGGGTCTCGAACTCGGGAGAGAGGATGCGGGCGAGCAGCGCTTCTGTGACGAGTGGGTCGGGCTCACGCGCCAGCATGGCGAGCGCAGCGGTGACCAGCCGGCCATCCGAGTGGTCGAGCTGGCCGAGCAACACGCTGCGGCGGAGTTCCTGCGGCACCTGTCCCATGGCGTGGATCGCTGCGCGGCGTACGCGCGTGTCCACGTGTCGGGCGGCAACCGCGAGGTGCGTCACGACCTCGGAGCCGCCGATGTGGCCGAGCACGAACACGATGTTGCGTACGACATGCCAGCGCTTGTCGCCAAGCCAGCGGCCAAGCGGCGCCGGATCGTCGGCGAACGCGTAGGCGAGTGCGGTGGTGGCCCCGGCGCGCACCCGTGCTCTTCCGGACGTCGCGAGCACGGCGATGAGCAGCGGCAGCGCCGGTGCGCCGATGCGGATCACGAACGCGAACAACCGCGACTGTTCGCGCGCGTCGCATTCGTCGAGCCGCTCGGTGATGGCGATGGTGTCCACGGAGTCGAACGCCAGCGAGAGCGCCTCCGTGCTGCGCTGCCCGCTCGGGTCCACGTGCCGCAGCAGTTCCCCGGCGCGGGTCGCCTCCCGCCAATCGCTGCGCTGCGCGCAGGTGGCGATCCATGTCACGACGGCAGCGGCGAGCGCGTCGGCCATCTCCGGGCGCGCGTCCGCGGCCAGCGTGCGGGTGATGAAGTCCTCCGCGGCGGCGGGAAACGCACCGGCACGTTCGACGGCCCACGCCTCGTGGAACGCGAGCAGGTGAGCGCCTTCAGCGGCGGCAAGTTCCGTCCACAGCCGTTTCACGTCGCCGAGCCCAGCGGCGGGAATCGACCAGTCGTCCGCATGCG
>JAYVCN010000186.1:0-4980 GCA_043749875.1 Candidatus Eiseniibacteriota bacterium
CCAGCGTTTCCACCATCTCGTCAATCAGTTGCTCATCCGTGCGCAGAAGACCGTCCGATGCAATCCACTGGACCAGACGGAGTAGCTCGTCATCGCTGAACTGGTCGATCGAATCGCGATTCGGCATCGTCGGTTTTCGATCACGAGTAGGCCGCTCGTGCTGGGTCTGCGCCTTCTGCGGCCGCGGCTTGGGCGTATTCGACTCCTCACCTGAATCCTCGCGATCCGCCGCCCGCACGGCGTCTTCGTACGCCTTCACCGCGCGGGCTAACTCATCCTGCCGGTTCAAGAACCAATCGGTTGACCAAATCCGATGGAAACGCCAGCCCAGAGCCTCCAGGTGCTGCTGCCGCAGCCGGTCGCGATCGCGAGCGCTCTGGGCGGAATGGTAGGTGGCGCCGTCGCATTCGATGGCGAGTACGTACCTGCCTTCTCGCTGGGGGTGCTGGGCCACCAAATCGATCCGATACCGCGACGCGCCCCACTGCTTCAGCAGCTTCATGCCGCGCGTCGTGAGCGCATCGTAGATTGCCTGCTCGAACTCGTTGAGCGGCACCTCGGGCCCCTGCGCGTCACCCAGATTTTCGCCCCCGCTGGCCGCGAACTGCAGATACAGCCGCAAGAACTCGACGCCTTTGGCCGTCGAACGCTTCGCGTCCATGTCGTGGTGGCCGAATGACGACACCACCGTTACCCGATTGCGCGCGCGCGTCACGGCCACGTTCAGACGACGTTCGCCGCCGTCCGAGAGGATGGGCCCGAATCGGTAGGGCAGCTTGCCCGAACGGTCTTTTCCGTAGCCCACCGACAGGATGATGCTGTCACGCTCGTCGCCCTGCACGCGCTCCAGATTCTTCACGAAGAAGCGCTCCCGCCGGGCTTCGCCAAAGAACTCGTCCAGCTCTGGCCGGTCGCGGCGCGCTTCGGCGAGTGCCAGCTCGATCCGCCGCTGGTGTTTGACGCCCAGCGTGATCACGCCGAGCGTTTCCCCGGGGCGCTCGTTGGCGTGCTGAATCACCAGGTCCACCACCTTCATCACCTCGGCCGAGACGCTGTCTTCCTGCCCGTCGCCCACGCTTTGCGTGACCAAGTGATGCTCGATGGCTCGATGCTTCCCAGGTCCAGGGAACGTCACCAGTCGATCGGCGTAGATGTGTCGGTTTGAAAACGCGATCAGCGACTCGTCCTTGCTGCGGTAGTGCCAATCCAGCGACCAGGGTTCGAACAGTCCCGACATCAGGTCCAGGATGCTCTCGAAGCCCTTGGTGGGAGCCTCTTCGTCGGGCTCGGCGTCGAGCTCCTCTTCGGCAAGGAAAAAGGTGGTCGGCGGCAACTGGTGGCGGTCGCCTGCCACCACGGCACGCTCGGCCCGGAGCAATGCGGGTACTGCGTCCTGTGGCAGCACCTGACTCGCCTCGTCGAACAGCACGATGTCGAACAGCTTGCGGTCCACGGGCAATAGGTGGCTTACCGACAGTGGGCTCGCCATCCAGCAGGGCCGCAGTGAGGTCATCACGTGCGGCGCTTCCGACAACAGCCTACGAACCGAGAGCCCGCGGGACTTCTTCTGGCACTCGCGCCGGACCACTGCCGCTTCGCCAGGGTAGGCGTTCATCCCCGCAACCGCCCTTTCGGCATGCGTCCGCCGCACGCGGTCGGCGGCAATCTCAATGCGCTCTTTGTCTAGCTTGCGGAACTCTTCTACCAATCGGTCGTGCGCCCGCCCGCGGAATCCTGCTAGTTCGATATCATTGTCCATCACGCGGTCGAGCGCGGACGACAGCCACGCGTGCTCGAGCCATGGGGTGAACTGCTCCCCTTCGGGCTGCCGCTTCCGGAACTCGGCCACCAGCTCGCCGACGCCCAACTCCTCCAAAACATGTTCAAGTGCGAGGAGCCTCGGCAGGAGTGGCGGGGTCGTCCGATCGGCGACCAGTCGCTCCAACAGATTCGACAGCCGGCCCAGGTCGAGCTTCTCCAGATCATCGCGGCGCAGAAGTGCCGCCAGCTCGCGTATCTTGTGCTCGAGCAGCTCCCAGCTGTGCTTCACTTCGAGGAATTCGGACACCGGCCTTGGGGGCGTCCCCTCCAGCGTGAACGGCTCCCAGCGCCGGCTCAGATCGAGCGCCCGCATGATCTCTTCGCGAAGCTGCGGCGCAGAGGCTTTCTTCTGCAGGCGATACTGCCGCGCGTTCTTGATGGCCCTGCGGTAGCCGGCATTCACGATGAACTCCCACGTTCGCTGGATACCGGAGAAGCCCGCCGGGCCCAGCTCCGTCAGGAGCGCGCCAAGGTCGGGCCCCGTGAAAAGTTCCGGCTGATACAGGTCGAACGTGGCGCGCAGGTCCTGCACGAGTCGGAACATCTCGCGCATGTAATCGATCGAATGCGGCTGAGCGAGTCCTGCCTTGGCACACATCACCAACAGTGTGCCAAGCCAAGCCGGCCACTCCGTCTCTAGCTCCTGCGCAAGCGCTATTGCCTTGCGCACGACGGCTCCATCGATGAGTTCCGCGCCCGTCCAAGGAGAATCCGAGCTACGCAGGAACAACCCCCGGAGCTCTCGCAATTCCGCGAGGTTGTTGCTGGCTTCCTCGATCACGCGTGGATCCAGCCGGTCCAGTGCTTCGTGGCTCCAGCGCGTGCGCGTCAGCGATTCAGCGCCCAATCGCAGTAGCCGTCCTTGCACGTCGTACACCGTGCGCCCGGTCGGAGCGCACACGCTGTGCAACCGACGCACGTGGTCCACGAGCTTCTTCCGCCGGTCCAAGAAGCGACTGTGCGTCTTGTCGGCGACCACGGGCGGAATCGCACCGACACGGTCGAGTGACGCCTGAAGCTTGATCATGACGTCGCGGCGCGAGATCTCGGCACCATGCAGATCGAGCGCCAGATGGTCGAGGCCCTTCTCGCGCAGGCGCTCCATCACGACTTCAAGCGCGGCGCGCTTCTCGGCGACGAACAGAACCCGGCGGCCTCGCGCGGCAAACTCAGCGATGAGGTTGGCAATCGTCTGACTCTTGCCCGTCCCCGGCGGTCCCTGGATGGTGCCGTCTTGCAACTCCAACACGTGACGAATCACCAGTTGCTGACTAGAATCGGCGTCGAGGAACAGGAACTCGTTCTCTGGCGGCGTACGGTCGATCTCGGCAGGATCGGCTGGTACGCGACGGTCACGGACGGCCTTCTCGGCACCGGGGTCGCCGGAGATAGCCGCAATCAGGTCGTGCTGCGCTATCAGTTCGGCGGAGTCGCGCAGGTCCTTCACCATAGCCGTCTTCTGAAAAGCAAAGTTGCCTAACACGATGCGCTCAGTGGTCTGGAACCCTTTCACTTCGCGAGCAGCCTTCTTGAGTAGATCGTTCACGGGCGTCGGGTCGAACACCTCGCCTTCGTCGTCACCCTGCAGCACCGCAAGCAAGACTTCGGGCGCGACCGCGACACCGAACTCGGTCTCGAGCATATGCAGCAGCACGAGATTTGCTTGGAGGTCGCCGCTTCGCTTGAGCGCGAGCCCCTGCCCGCCGCGACCACGCGCCTCGACCTTGATGGGCACGAGCAGAATGGCCGCCTCTGGTGGGCGTTCACCGTCGGGCGACTCCCAAGTGGCCATGCCCATGGCCATGAACAGGGTCTCGATGCCGCGCTCTTCCGAATTCATTACCGAGCGAGCACGCACCTCGCCCAGCTTGGCCTCGGACATCCTCAAGTCGGCGTCCTTGGGCAGCAGCTTGCTGAGCGGGACCTCGTCCTGCTTGAGCAGCCGTTCCATGGCGCGTGAGTCGGCGCCGGTCAGGTCGAGCGTACCGGCCTTGAGGTCGCGGAAGTACAACAGATTGTTGCGGCGCGACTTGTCGATGAGGGCACGGATCCAGCCATCCCGCGCGGCGTCCACCTTGGCGCGGCGTCGAGGATCGACCTTGGGAATCGCCGGCTCGTCCTGGGGCGTGGGCATTCCGGAAGAATGCCGACCCGTAGCATGGCGTGGCAAGTTGAGTCGCCGCGGTCGCATAGACCGCGGCCATCCGAGGATCGTTCGAGTCTCCGGTACCGCAACGCTCCGGCCGGGCATGACGGTGACGCCAGGGGCGGATAACCGGTAGGGCAGCGGATCAGGCGATGGCGCCGTCTCAGGCGTCGCGTCCACGTCGCGAACGTCGTAGGGCCGACGCCCGGGCGGTGCTAACGTGATCAGCGCCAGCGGACGGCGTTCCGAGGCAAGAATGACCGCCTGCCGCAGGGGCGGAATGCCCTGACCCGCACCTCGGATCTGCCGTCAGCACACGGACGCGCTAAACCCGAAGGAGCCGCCAATGCTCAAGAGATTCCTCAATGTTTGCGCGGCGCTGGTTCTGGCGCTCTGCGTGACGATGCCCGCACCGGCCGCGGCTCGCTCGCACGGGAGTGGTTCGACAAGACACTACTCACGCGCGCCGCGCGGCTACACGCCGCGGATCTACACGCCGCGCGGCTCTTCCGGGACAGACCATGGCGGGAGAAGCCCGGCGGTCGGAGTTCCGCGGGACAGCCACGGCAGGATTCAGCGGAGCGAGGCGGAGAAGCACGCGTTCGAAAAGGAGAGCGGCTATCCCCACGCGCGGCCGGGGTACGTCGTCGATCACATCCTGCCATTGGCGCGCGGCGGCGCGGACGCGCCGCGCAACATGCAGTGGCAGACCAAGGCCGACGCGAAGGCGAAGGACAAGGTGGAGCTTGGTCCGCCGAAGCATCATGCTACGAAGGGACAGCACTGATCGAGCGATGGTGCTCACGGGCGGCGGAACCCGACGCGTCGCAACGACCGCACTACCTGCCGGCGCGGCCAGCACCTCGGAGGCACCCGCCATGGCCCGCAAGTTCTTCTACGTCTGCGCCGGAATGCTCATGCTCGCGCTGGCCTATCACCTCGGGGCCAGCACGGCGGGGGCTCAGGTCAGCCAGTTTCGGGTACTGGATCCCAATCTGATGTACGTCGAGACT
>JAYVCN010000187.1:0-3613 GCA_043749875.1 Candidatus Eiseniibacteriota bacterium
CCCGGCGTCCTTCTGGACGCTGCTGCGCACGAAGTACACACCGCGCGCCAGCTTGCTGCCCGCGTCATCGGTGCCATCCCATTGCAGCGTGTGCTCGCCAGCGGGGAACACGCGATCGGCGAGGTTACGGACCTTGCGGCCGGCGACGTCGAAGATGCTCACTTGCACGCGACCGGGCTTTGCGATGCCGAAGTGCACGAGCGACGCGCCCTGCTTCATGACCGAGTTGCCGATCTTCATGAAGTTCACATACGGGCCGCCCCGGTCGCTCTGCGGTACGTCGAGACACGTGCAGGGGCCACCGGTGAGCTGGCAGATGCCACCGAACACCTTGTTCAGCATGGAGTAGTAGTACGCCTGCCGGCCCGTGCTCGTGTCGCAGTAGCGGCTGAACAGGTGTTCGATCTCGTAGCCACTGGTGACCGCGACCCAGTTGCGTAGTGCGGTCGCGGGTTTCACGGCGTCCGACACGTATGGGCCGCTCAGGCCCACGTTCTCGTAGTACGCGCCCTCGGCGGACTCCGAGATGGCTGGGTTCCTGTTGTAGACATCGTTTGACCAGGTGCAGGAGTTCGCCACGCCGTAGATGTCTGCCGATGCTGTCAGGTTGGTCGTCGTGAGGATATCCGCACAGGCGTTCGTGTTGCCGGAGATTGACTGGTAGGACGGATTGCGGAAGACGAGGCCAAGCTTGTCCGTCATGAACTGCGTGTGGCTCGGATCGATTCCACCGGTGGCCTTCTCGGACTGGCCGAAGCCATCGCCCTGGATGAAGATGCCACGCGGCTGAGCCGAACCGCCAGACTGCGTCAGGTAGTCGCTCAGGAGCGCGATGTCGTTCTGGCTGCGGTTCACGAAAGGTCCGAGAACGCCGGAGAGCAGGTCACCCGAGAGGATCGCCACGGTGCGGTAATACGCGCGCAGCATCTCCGGGGTGGGACCCGATCTCGCCTCCTTGCCCGCGGCGAAGCCCATGCCTGCACGGTTGGCGAGACGGTTGCCGATGCCGCCGGCGCTCGTGGTGAGCGATTCGGACGCCTTGACGCCGTACATGTCCCACGTCGTGCCGGGCTGCGAGTTCTTGTTGCTCACGGCCACGCTCATGTTCGTGCGCACGTCGAGGCTGGCGATGATCGTGGTCCCGGGCGCCGACCAGCCGTTGTGCGAGCCGCGCTTCACGGACGACGTTGCGCCGATCGAGTCCATCACCGAGACGAAGCGACCTTCGTTGCCACGCCGGTCGTTCAGGTCGATGTACAGCATGCAGGCGGAACCCTGCCCGCCGAACGCGTTGTTCTTCCAACGGTCCGGGAGCACGGAGAACTGCTGCCAGCGGTGCTGGTCGGTCGAGACCTCGCTGTTCTGCGGCGTGATGAAGTTCGTGTCGGGGCACATCGCGAAGCGCACGAACGGATCGATCGCGTGAGACTTGCGATAGAAGTACGCCACGTGCGAGCCCGGCGTCAGCAGACCGTCGGGAATGATCTTCGAGAACTCCTTCGTCTGCGCGTTGCCATCCCAGCCGGTGCGTGAGCGCGGCACCGTGGTCAGCCACGCTGGGATGACGCCCGTGCAGTTGACGTTGTTGAGCGCCGCCGTGCTGCTCGCGGCCTTGGTGGTGTCGATGACCAAGCACTTGAACTTGCTCACGCCGAGCGCCGCGAACTTCGGATCGCTCTCGTGCAGCGTCGTCATGTAGTTGCCAGCCGTGAGGCCCGAGCCAGTGATCCCGCCGACCGGGAAGATGTTCAGTTCGGCGGTGTCCATGCGCGCGCTGTTCCACGTCAGGTGGTCCCAGCTCGTGTGACCGTGATGGTCACCCGCTGCGACCTCCCCTGCGTTCGCCAGGTACTGACCCCAGAACGAAGCATCGCCAGAAGCGGCGACGCCGGTCTGGTTGGTCGGGACCTGCAGCAGCACACCGGACGGCGAACCACCCGGAGCCATGCTGCGGCCAGCCGCGATCTGGTAGTTACCCGGACCGGGCAGGATGCGGAACACGAGGTCGCACCGCACTGCTGCCAGCGCCGGATCGTCCGGAGCGCTGACGGTGGCATTTGCGCCGCTGACAACACTCGAGTCGCCGGGAATGTCGAACCGCAGCGAGTTGCCGGTGGCCTGCGCGCTATTGAGCCCGGTGCGAATGAGGGCTGTCGTGGTATCGAACGCGGCGGTGCCGGGCAGGCCAGCCGTCTCGTTGGCGGGGAACGTGTCGCTGACGAACTGCCAGATGTCGCTCGACACGCTGCCGATCGACACCGCGTTGCCGGCGCTCGCTTGGCCGGGCACGCCCGGCAGGTCGATGAACGCCTCCGACACGTTGTCGAAGTAGCCACCCTCGTTCGAGTTGCACCCGAGTGAGATGGCGAAGCGGAAGCACTGCTGCTGGTGCGCCAGGAACATGCGCAGCGAGTCGGGGATCCCGCTCGGGTTCGACGTCCTGAACGGAGCGCCGGTGCCACGGGCCGGTTCGTAGTCCGTGAAGCACTGCGGCTCGGGGTTGAACACGATGCCGGCGTTGTAGCGGACCGCGCCCCACTCCTTGCAGCCGTTGGCCGAAGTCGCCGGGTAGCATTGCGAACCGAAGTTCCATGTCTCGCCCGAGAACTGCAGGTTGAACATGCCGGCGTACATGTCGTACCAGAGGACATAGTCGTCACTGGCATTGGCAATCGTCGCCGTGATGCCCTGCGAGTTCGGCACGCCAGGCGCCGTCTCGAGCAGGTTGATCGTCGGCGACAGGCAGTGCTGCGAGACCTCGCGATAGGCGGTGAACCGCGAGTCGCCGGCGCCCTCGCCGTCGTCGTGGTTACCGACCGTCAGCACCAGGCCGCCGATGTTGCAGACGCGGGCCGGCGAGTTCGGCGGACCACACAGGTCGTTGTAGGTGAGGTTCGAGAGCGCCTCGATATGGAAGTACTCCGATGGCGGCTTGCCGGTCGAGCGCCAGACGTCCGTCACCCCGAGTGCGGGCGGGAGTGGGAAGCGGTTGTCGATGGCGTTCACCCCGCCCTGCTCCGGAGTCTCGAAATCGCCGATTACGACCGGGCCGGCGCCCGTGTCGATCGTGACGTCGTCGATCTGTACGGCGCCGTAACCGAACGACGTGTAGCCCGTGGTGGACGCATCCGAGTCGGAGAAACCACGATTCGTCTTGCAACGGAACACGAGCCGCACGTTGCCCGAGGACGCACCGAGGATGGTGGAGATCGTCGCCGCAGGGATCACAATCGGGCCCGACGACAGCGTCGCCAACAGCGTGTCCGCCGGGTTGTTGCCGGTCGTCTGGAAGATCTCGAAGTAGTTGTTCCCCGCTCCGAAGACCTTTAAGACTTCCGAGAACCAGCGGCGCTGCTTGTCATACACCGCACGGGTCGTCCCGTCCGAGTACACACAGGCCGCGTTGTTGACCGGCGCACCCACGTACACCATGAACGAGTCCTGCGGTGCATTCACACCGGCAGCGGAACTGCTGATGAAGTTGCCCGAGGTCACGGCCAGCGGATCGCCGTGGAACCAGCCCGTACGCGCGGCAGCCGTCGTGCCGATGCTGGTGGACATGCGCGTGCGGTACTTGAACGACACCGTCAGGGACTGGCTGCCGAGCATCGGG
>JAYVCN010000188.1:0-2976 GCA_043749875.1 Candidatus Eiseniibacteriota bacterium
TTCTCGCGGATGCGCTCCATCTCCGGCTGCAGCCGCTGCATGGCGCGCATGCTCTTCATGCTGGCCATGTTGAGCGGATGCAGCGCCAGGCGCACCAGCGTGGCGAGCAGGAAGATGGCGAGCCCGAAGTTCTTGACCCAGCTGTAGAGCAGGCGCAACAACTGGAGCAGCGGATAGCTGAACGGCAACAGCCAGCTGGCGCCGAGGTCCACCGCCTTCTCGAGCTGCAGGCTGCCTGGCTTGCCGGCGCCGGCCAGTTTCGCGACCGAGAAATAGTCGGCGGGGCCGAAGTACACGGCGAAGCGCTGGTGCCCGGACGAGGGCTCCGCCATGACCAGTGTGCCCTCGGCGATCGGCTGCACCGGTTTGCTGTTGTGCGGCAAGCGCGCCGTCTCCTCCGGAGTCAGCGTGTAGCTCGAGCCGCGCGAGACCGTGCCGCGGCCCTCGGCACCGACGGGCGCGATCAGGCCGAGGAAGTAGTGCGACTGCACGCCCACCCAGTGTGCCGCGCCCTCGCGCGGCTTATCGCCCTTACCGATCAGCCCCTGCGCCCCGTCGCGATGCAGGTTCTTGCCCACGAGTCCGATCGAGCGCACCACGCGGATCTCGAGATCGGGATTCGCCTCGGACAGGAGCGGCCACGAGCGCGCCGTGAGCGACCAGTCGCGCGCATTGGCAGGCGCGCCGGCCACCGAGACGTCGTAGTCGAGCAGGTAGGAATCCTGCCGAGGGCGCCACGTCTGTCGCACCTCGAAGCCGGCGGAATCGCGCGCGACGAACGTCACCGCGGCCGTCACCCCCGAGGCGTCCGTGCTCTCCTCCACCGCGAACGGCGTGGTGGCGAGCGAACGGAGCGAAGCCCCCGAGCCGAGATCGAACGCAAACGCCGGCGCGCCGCGCAACTCGACGCGATCGCCCTCGGGCACGAGCTCGCCGCGCTTCGGGCGATGGCCCGAGTTGTCGCCGTAGCGCGAGCGTCCCCATGACGCGGCGTAGCGCTTGAGTTCGAACGACTGCAGTCGCGCGCCGATGTTGCTGAACGTCGCGCGGTAGAGCGGGGTCTCGATCACCACGCTGCGCGCCGCAACGGCCGGGACGGCGGGCACGACCGGGGCGCCGCCGCTCGCTGCCGGCGCGCCGGCGCCGCTCGCGCTTGCACCGGCCGCGGGCAAGGCGCTGTCGGCGGGGGCGGTCGGAGCGGTCGCGGTGATCGGAGCCTTCGGCTTGGGCTTCGGCATGAAGCGCGACTGCAGCGCGGTGAACAGCGCGAACACCAGCATGCACAGCACCAGCGCGACGGTGGTTCGACGATCCATGATCAGGGCACCAGGTCCACACCCGCGGAGCCGAGCGGGTGGCATCGCCCGAGCCGGCGCAACGTGAGCCAGCTGCCGCGCCACGTGCCGTGGCGCGCGATGGCCTCACGCGCGTACTCGGAGCAGGAGGGGAAGTGACGACAGGCGCCGCGCACGTGGGACGGCGCGAGGCGCTGGTAGGCGCGGATGGCGAGCAGCAGTAGCGTGCGCACGTTAGGCGGGAATCGGCGCCAGCGCGCCGGCATGGGCGAGCAGCGTCTCCACATCGGTGGCGAGCGCCTGGTGCGGCGCGTCGAGGGTACGGCGCGAGGCGATGAACACGAGCAGGTATCCGTCCGGGGGCACGCGGGTCCAGCGGCGCCGGACGATTTCCCGCAGCCGGCGCCGCGCACGATTGCGCTGCACCGCACCGCCCACGCCGCGCTTGCTGGCGATGAACCCGACGCGGCTCGTCTCGCCGGCCGCTGGCAGCACCAGCAGCAGGCAGACGCGGCCACGGTAGGCCACCCCTTCGCCGCGCACGCGCGCATAGTCGCGTCCACGGGTCAGGCGGTTCGCCGGCAGCAGCCGCTCGGAAGGCAGTTCGCTCATGGCGGCGGAGGATACGGCGGCAGGCACCGGCGTGTGGGCCGTGCGATCGCGAGCGGTCGCACGTGTTCGTTCGAGCCGCACGGCTCCCGCCTGCAAGTAGGCCGGGATCGCGACGACACGAGCGCTGCGGGAATTCGCTCCGGGACCGCTCAGCGGTCAGACGACACGGTGAGACGCTTGCGGCCCCGCTTGCGGCGGGCGGCGAGCACCTTCCGACCGCCCTTGGTCTTCATCCGGGCGCGGAATCCGTGCGTCTTCAACATGTGACGATTTCGGGGCTGAAAAGTGCGCTTCGGCATGGAAGCAGGAACCTCGGGAAAGTGCAGAGAGTACAGTGGATAGAACGGTGCAGACTAAGCGTGCGGGGCGCGGAGCGTCAAGCCGGCGAATGCCTGGCCTCATTAGAATTGCGACACCCGGACGGCGGATTCCGCTTAACCGGGTCAGGTTCCCAGCCGATGACCCCGGGATAACCGTGCACTCCCACGGAGACCCACCCTTGCCACCCCGCCAGCCGATGTCCGATCCCAACCCGCCCTCGCGCGCCCTGAATCTCCGCGGACGCGGGCATTCCCCTGCCACGGCCGACGTGTCCGGGTGGTGTGCCGATGCTGCCCGCCTGCTGCAGCTCGCGCGCCGGTACGGTGCTGACGGACTGGAAGTGCGCGCGCTGCGCGGGCGGCTGCTCGCCGACATCGTGGTCCTGGTCCAGGACCACGCCCCGTTCGAGCTCGAGGTGACGCCGCGCTCGATCGTGTTCGAGGACGACCCCGTATTCGTGGCCGATAACGCGAATGCCCCCACCGGAGAACTGGCGCTCGAACACGAACTCTCGTGGGTCCTGCACCGGGATGGCATCCGCGCGCTGCGCTTCCATCGGGGCCTGAACGAACGCGAAGGCGCGGCCGTTCTGGACGCACTGCTCACGGCCGCGCCCGCGAGCGCCACGCATGAGGACATGGTCACGCTGCTGTGGGAAGCCGGGCTCGAACATGTCGCCGTGCGCACCGAGGAGTTCGCGCCGGTGCGCGCCAATCCGTTGCTGATGCGACAGGACTCCGCGCCCGTC
>JAYVCN010000189.1:0-2538 GCA_043749875.1 Candidatus Eiseniibacteriota bacterium
GACGACGAGCGCGCGCGGGTGCACCCCGAGTGCGGTGCGGCCCCGTCCGCGGGCGGCTCAGCGCTCGCGAGGCGCCCCGTGCCCCGGCTCGCGCAGCGCGGCCACGCGCGCCACGAATGCGGTGGCCCAACGCGCGCGCGTCCCGGCCTGCCACGCCAACACCTCGGCGGTGTCGTCCTCGAGCGCCAGCGCGGGCATGAACAGCACGTGCGCGAGCCCGGCCGCGGGGTGCACGCACCAGCCCCCGAGTTGGTCGACGCCGGTCCACTCGCGGGCCTCGGCTTCGTTCAGGAGCGCTGCGGTGGCCGAGCCGCGCTCGGCCACGGGCTCGGTCTCGGGCGGCGGAACCAGCACGAGCACCAGGCCCGCTCCGAGCCGCGGGTGCGGCTGCGAAGCGCTCACGCGCAGGAGCGCATGCGGGGTCTGTGCGGAACCGCCACGCGCGTGTTCCGGCGCGCAGGCGATCTCGGCGTCCAGCCCATGCGCCGCGCGCGTCACGCGCGCCCACGGCGGCGGCGACATCGTGGCCAGCCGCGCGACGGCGGCCGCCACTCCATCGCTCAGCGCTCCCGCAGCGGCCGCGTACGCGCGCCACGCCTCGGACTGATCGAGCACGGGCAATCCCGCGACCGGCGCTGGCGGCACGAGCAGTCGCGCCTCGGGCCATGCGATGGCGAGCGCGTCGGCAGCGCCGAGCGCGTCACCGATCTGTAGCAATGCTGCATGCGACAACCGTCGCGAGGCAGCACTCGCGTCCCCGGGACGTGCAACGACCGCGGCGCGCAGCGACACCTCGCCGGTGTGCGAGTCCCAGCGCAGCGCGGACAGCCCCGGCTCGCGCGCGTTTCGCGCCGCGAGCACTGCGAACACCGGCCCGCGCCCCGGCACGCCGCCAAGCAAAGCGGTCTCGGCCGCCACGACCGACGCCCCATCCGCGCGAGCGGGCTCGGCCCACACGCGCATGGCGTGCGCATGCGGCCACCAGATGAAGCCGCGCGGCTCCTCGAGCGTGCGGGCCGCCTCGGGCTCCAGCACCGCACGCACGTCCGCGACCAGGGCGAGCCCGGCGTCAGTTTTCATGTGCAACACCAGCGGCGCGAGACTCCGCGTCCCGCGCCTCCGACCGAGCCGTCATGAGCGGTGTAGGGATCTCACTGCACGTCGATCAGCTCGATGTCGAAGATGAGTGTCGCCTTGGGTGGAATCAGCGGCGGGCGCCCGGCATCCCCGTAACCGAGGTCAGAAGGAATCGTCAGCTTGCGCTTGCCGCCGATGCGCATGCCCTTCACCCCCTCGTCGAAGCCGGCGATCATCTGCCCGGCACCCAGTTGGAACTTGAGGGGTGTGCCGCGGTCCAGGCTGCTGTCGAACTTGCTGCCGTCCGTGAGCTTGCCCGTGTAGTGGATGGAGACGTTCATACCGGCCTCGGCCATCTTGCCGCTGCCGACCACTTGCTCCTCGTACTGGAGCCCGCTGGGGAGTTTGTGCAGTTGGCCCCCTGCGGCGGCACCGACGGCCGGCGGGCTCGCGGCGTCGCTGGTCTTCGCACTGGTCGAGGTGGACGAGGAAGTCGAATTGGAATCCGTGGTGGTCTGGTTGCAGCCCACCGTGAGCACGGCGGCGGCAAGCGCCAGCGCGTAGGCACGCTTGAACATGCGGGTCTCCTAGCTCGAGGGGTTGGACTCGATTGCAGGCGCGCAAGCTCCCACATCGCAATGGCTTCCGCAAGCCCTCTCGCCCCGTTCGCGCACCTCAAGTCAAGCCCGCCCGAGGCCGAAAACCAGCCCGAAGGGCGCAGCCCTCGGGCGCGCGCTCCGCAGCGCGCCGCAGACCCGTACCCGAGGAGCATCGCTGTGGAGATCACCAATCGCATCGTCGCGCGCTATCTCGACGGCCGGATGCTGAAGGGCGTGACGCGCGATTTCTCACCCAATCGCCCGATCCTGCACGTCGATCTGCAGGATGGCGGCCCGGCGGTGGAGCTGCGCTTCAAGCAGCTCAAGGCGCTGTTCTTCGTCAAGGCGCTCGAGGGCGACTCCTCGCGCCAGGACTTGCGCGGGTTCGTGCACGGCCCCGCCGAAACACAGCAGGGCAAGAAGATCGCGGTGCGGTTCCGCGACAGCGAGTTCATCTGCGGCTACACGCTGTCGTGGTCGCCCGACCGCGAGGGCTTCTTCCTGTTCCCCGCGGACGCATACGGCAACAACCAGCGCATCTTCGTGATCACCTCCTCGGCGCTCGAGATCAAGGCCGGCCCCGCGGCCGAGGTGCTCGCGCAGCGCGTGCTCGCCGAGGCTCCGGCGCGCAGCGATGCGCCGGCCTCGCGGCCGGACATGCAGCGACCGAACGTCAGTCCGCTGTCGCCGCTGCCTGGGGCTTCGCCACCGCCCGTGGGCGGCCGCCGACCGAGCGGGTTCCTGCCCCGACCGCCACGCGGAGGCGCACCGGAGCAGCGCACCGGCTCCGACTGAACGCCGGCGAGTGAACGCCGAACCACGACGGAGCCCCCGCAGCGATGTCCCTGCGGGGGCTCCGCGT
>JAYVCN010000190.1:0-5818 GCA_043749875.1 Candidatus Eiseniibacteriota bacterium
GCGCAGGTAGCCGCCGAAGAAGTTGGGGACGTCGATGGTGCCGTTGTTGTTGGCGTTCGCGGTCACCGGCGGGTTGCCGTCGTTGTAGAACGTGGCGACCGGGCTGTGTTGCGTCACCTGGTCCTGGAACGTGGGCTTGTAGGCGAACTTGAAGCTGGTGTTCGTGTGCACGCGGCCGTCGAAGCTGCCGGCGGACGTGAACCAGATCGTGGAGCCGTCCGCCATGGTGAACGTGTTCGTGAACAGCAGGTAGTCCGCGAACGTCCCGCGCGTGGCGCTCACGCGCAACAGGCCTGTCGACTGCACACTGCGCTTGCCGGTCGAACGCACGTTGCCGGTGGCGTTGATGCTGAACAGATAGTTGTACACCTGGGAAGCCGGCGTGCAGTCGCTGTCCGCGAACGAGATGCTCGCGCTGGCGTTGAACGGCGGGTTCGTGGCGCTGGCCGCGCCGGCTCCGCCGAGGACACCGCGGGGGAACAGGCTGTCGGGAGTCGTCACGATCGCGCCGATGCCCCCGGCACTGTTCCAGCGCGCGACACAGCTGTCGATCTTCAGCTGCGCGATGTTGGCGAGAATCTGCTGCTGCGTGCGCACGCCGGCGTCCGCCGCGTACAGCGCCAGCTTGGCAGTCTGCACGTTGGAGGACTGCGAGCGTTCGCCCGTGGTCGTGGTCATGAACGTCAGCACCAGCACGCTCGTGAGCAGCACGAACAGCAACGCCGCCGCCAGCACGATGCCGCGCTCGTCGGGAGCCGGCGCGGGCCGACGTGGGACGAGAGTCATAGCGCCTCCTGTCAGAAGGTCCGCGGCTGCACCGCCGCCCAGACACTGTCGCGCACGGTCGGCAGACGCGGATCGGTCACTCGCGTCAAGACCACCGGCGACACCTTGTCCACCATCGAGATGTTGGGTGGATTACGGGTCCAGGTTCCATCCTGCAGTTCGTACCAGACGCGGAAGCCATCCACGCCGTAGGCCACCACCTGCGGCGCCTGGCCATATTCGTGCCGCATGAGCACGGGCTCGCGGAACGAGCCGGCGTCGAAGTAGTAGCTCGAGATGGTGATCTTGTAGATGTTCGTTCCCGGCCCGTAGCCGCCGATCGGCCACGTGCTGTTGTGGCCACCCGGATTGTTGTAGGGCGCCGCGGGATTGTGCTGGATGATCTGGCTGGAGCTGTTCGTGCTCGTGACCTGCATCATGTGGGCGCTGGAGCCGTTCGTGATGATGAACAGATCGCCGTCCGCGAACCCGTTCACGCTCGCGACCTTCAACACCGAGCTTGGGTTCGGCATGCCGGAGGTGACGGTCGTGGACGTCTGCCACGCCCCGATCAGTTTCAGCGAATCGTTGCCGGTGCCTGCGCCGTAGCCCGGGTTCACGGCCAGCAGCGTGTCCGCCGCACCGGAGCTGTCGTTGCCGTAGACGTTGATCCTGCCCCAGCCGGAGCCCGCCATGCGGATCTCGCGCTCGATCAGCTGTATGGCCGTGCGCGCGTTCTGCCGCTCGTCCGCGACGCGCGTGAGACGGTCGGCCTGATTCGAGGTGTGGAGGAACGAGCTCATGATGCCGCCCAGCACGACCAGCGTGAGCACGAGCGTGATCATGATCTCGATCAGGCCGAAACCCGGCTGATTGCGGTGCGTGGGGGGCCTGGGAGCGCTCACGGTTAACCTCCCGACTGGGGGGTGACGACGACGATCGACGCCTCGGGTGTCGCCGTCACCGAGCGGCGCGCGACCGTCACCGTGATGCGCTTGCAGTTGGCCAGAGGCGCGTCGTCCTCGACCACCCAGCGCACGTAGTAGAGGTTGTCGTGCGGGTTCGCGGCGTCGTTGTGCGCGCCCGCGGTGAGCTGACCGTCGCCATACGGTACGGTGAGCAGCTCCTCGGCGGCCTCCGAGGCGAGCGACGACGAGCGCGTCTGCGCGCCCGATTTCATGATGCGCTTGGAGGCCACGGGCACGCACAGCGCCAGCGCCAGCATGCCGGTGGCGAAGATGACCAGCGCGATCATCACCTCGATGAGCGTGAAGCCGGCGCTGCGATGTGCGGGGCGAGGGCCGCGGGCGGGTGTGGTCATGGGCGGTAGCAGATCCCAGCGGCGGACACCGCGAGCGTGTCCAGCTTGCCGACGGCGTTGGCGAAGATGAGTGTGCCACCGCCGCTGCCCAACTTGAGGGTACCGCTGATGTCGAACGTCAGCGAGTCGACCTGCGTCGTCAGGTCGACGCTGGTGAGCCGGGTGCCGCTCGGCAGCGTGCGGAACGTGCGCGACTCAGAGCTTTGCACGACATTGTCCCCGTTCGTGTCGACGTGGATGGTGTAGCTGGTGATGTTGGTGGTCGACGGCGGGGCCCCGAAGCACATCACCACGGGTGCGCGCCGCGTCACGGCGAGCTGGCGCGCGCGCCGAACATCCTGGAGCAACTGGGCGTTCACCTCGCGCAGCAACATGCTGTTGCGGTAGTGCGCGAACGCCGGCATGCCGTAGGCGAGGACGATGCCCGCGACGACGAGGGCGATCATGAGTTCGACGAGGGTGAAGCCCTTGGTCCTGAACATGGGTGACCGCGGGAGGCACTGAGCCGCCGTATGCGCTGCAAGGACAGGGCCATCGCTGTCCGTCGTGGCGCCACGGCCCGCGCCCCGCACTCAGGCCAATCCCGCGGCGCGCTTGGGGATGGCGCAGGGCTCGCTGGCCGTGGGGAACACCCATCCTCGCCGGCGCCGGCCGCCGCGGGACGCCGACTGCGGCTGCGTTCTGCACGCGCAAGTGGTGCGGACTGCAGTTGCACCGGAGCCCGACGGCTGGCGTGTGCGACATGCTTGCGGCAGCATTGCGCACGTTCCGTCACGTCGTGGTGAGCGAGCGGGGAGGAATCCATGCGCCAGGGTCTGTGCCGTGCAAGGCTGTTTGCAATACTCGCTGGCCTCGTCGTGCTCTCGTACCCAGCGGCCGGCCGGGCGGCCGGGCCGACCATCCCGTCCGTCGAGCAGATGCTGGCGCTGCGGCGCGCCGGCACGCCGACCGTGTCTCCGGATGGGCGGTACGTTGCATACACCGTCCGCGACACCGATCTCGTCGGCAATGCCTACGTCACCCAGTTGTGGCTCGCCGACGCCGAGCGGCACGAGGTGCGGCAGCTCACCTTCGGGACCAAGTCCAACAGCGCGCCGGCGTGGTCCCCGGACGGCTCCAGGCTGGCGTTTGTCTCGGAGCGCACCGACAAGCGCCAGGTGTGGTGGCTCGACATGCGCGGCGGCGAGCCGGAGAAGCTCACCGCCTGCGACGAGGGCGTGACTGCATTTGCATGGTCGCCGGATGGCGCCGGCATCGCCTACACCGCACCCGAGGGACGCGACGACGCGCGAAAGGCGCGCGACAAGCTGCTCGGCGATCTCGAACGTGACAGCGACCACGGCAGCGCCAACCTGTGGCTCCACACGCTCGGCGGCGCCCGCGGCAAGCGGCTGACGAGCGGGGCTTGGGCGGTCGGCGAATTCAGCTGGTCGCCGGACGGTACGCGCATCGCGTTCGACCACCAGGCGCACGATGCGCTGGCCGTGGACAGCACCAAGGACATTTCTGTAGTGGATGTGGCCTCCGGCCACGTCATGCCGCTCGTGACGTGGCGCGGTCCCGATGCGCACCCGGTGTGGTCGCCGGACGGCGCGCGGATCGCGTTCGAGACCAGCGTCGAGGATCCGGCGTGGTACTACGCCAATGGGGTGATCGCCGTGGTGCCGGCGAGCGGCGGCACGCCCGCGGTGCTGACGCGCGCGTTCGACGAGGACGTCTCGCTCGTGGCGTGGACCAGCACGGGGCTTTGGTTCTCGGCGAACCTGACCACCGGCGCCTACCTCTACCAGCTCGATCCTGCCACGAGCCTTGCCGCGCGGCTGTTGCCCGCGAACGGTTGGGCGGGAAGCGCTTGGAATTTCTCTCGCGATGGCCGCTGGGTGACTTACGTTGCGGGCGATGCGACACACTACCCCGAGGTGTACCTGGCACGTGCCGGCGAAGCCGGCAGCGCGCTTACAACGCTCGGCGACCAGCTCGCCGGCTGGACGCTCGGCACGAGCGAGGTGGTGGCGTGGACGAGCCGCGATGGCGCACGCATCGAGGGTGTGCTGCGCAAACCGGCGGGCTGGAAGCCGGGCAGCCGCCATCCGCTATTGGTGGTGATCCATGGCGGCCCCACCGGCGTCTCGCGCCCGACGCGCTTCGCGGCCACGTACGTCTATCCCATTGAACATTGGCTGGCGCGGGGCGCGCTGGTGCTGGAGCCGAACTATCGGGGCAGCGCCGGCTACGGGGCGGCATTTCGCGCGCTCAATGTGCGCAATCTCGGCGTGGGTGACGCGTGGGACGTGGTCTCGGGCATCACGTCGCTCGCGCGGGAGGGGCTGGTGGACAGCATGCGTGTCGGGGTCATGGGCTGGAGCGAGGGCGGCTACATCTCGGCGTTTCTCGCCACCCACGAGTCCCGCCGCTTCAAGGCCATCTCGGTCGGCGCGGGCATCTCGGACTGGATGACCTACTACGCCAACACCGACATCACGCCGTTCACACCGCAATACCTGAAGGCCACGCCGTGGGACGATCCGGCCATCTACGCCGCCACCTCACCCATCACCACGGTGCGCACCGGAGCGGGGAGCCCTGTTCTCATCCAGCACGGCGGCGCGGACGCGCGGGTGCCGACGCCGAACGCGCGCGAGTTGTATCGGGCGCTGGTCGACGTGGGCGTCGAGGCGCGGCTCACGGTGTTCCCGGGATACGGCCATGGGTTGAACAAGCCCAAGGCGATCCGCGCGGCGCTGGAGGAGAACCGGGACTGGTTCGATCGCCTTGTGTTCGGACCCACTGCGGGGGCCCCTGCATCCAAGAATCGGTGACCCAACCGCGTTGTCCAGCAGGAGAACATGGCCGCAAGCGCACGGCTCGGTTCGTGCTAGTTTGCCGCGTCCGTGGTCCCCATGCGGTCAGGTACGCCGCTGGGAGTTGCCGCGCAATCCATGACAGCACTGAGGTTTCGCATGTCCGGGCGTGTTGATTTCATCCTGCGGGCGAACGCCGATTACATCGAGGATCAGCACAGCCGCTGGCTGGAGAATCCCCGCTCCGTGCCTGAGGACTGGGCGCTGTTCTTCGCCGGGGTCGAGTTCGGCGAGCGTCGTCCGCCCGCGACCGGCGGGCCGGACAGCGCCTACGCGCTCGTGCACGCCTACCGCGAGTTCGGCCACCTGCTGGCGCGGCTCGACCCGCTCGGCACCGACGCGCCGATCACCCACCCGTACCTCGACCTGGCCGCCTTCGGCCTCGGCGAGGCGGACTTGAGCCGCGACGTGCAGGCCGCTTTTCACGGCGATTTTCGCGGCACGCTGCGTCAGCTGATCGAGGCGTTGCGCGCCACCTACTGCGGCACGCTCGGGGCGGAGTTCATGGACATCCCCGACGCGCTGCAGCGCGAGTGGTTGCAGGCGCGCATGGAGAGCACGCGCAATCAGCCGCAGCTCACGGACCCGGCGCGGGTCGGCATCCTGCGCGCTCTGCTCGCCGCCGACGGCTTCGAGCAGTTCCTGCACGCGCGCTACACCGGGCAGAAGCGCTTCTCGCTCGAGGGCGGCGCGGCGCTGATCCCGATGTTCGAGACGCTGGTGGCGGGCGCGGCCGCCGTGGGCGTGGAACAGCTCACCATCGGCATGCCGCACCGCGGCCGCATCAACTTCCTCGCCAACATCATGAAGAAGCCGCTCGAGCGCATCTTCAGCGAGTTCGAGTCGAGCTTCGAGCACGAGCACTTGGAAG
>JAYVCN010000191.1:0-2504 GCA_043749875.1 Candidatus Eiseniibacteriota bacterium
CGCGCTGCTGCTCGCCCCTGACAGCGGTAAGAGCACGCGTGACCGTCTCGCCTCGACGGCGCGCGGATTGAGCAAGAGCGCCGGGCACACGCTCGACCAGGCCCGCGATACGATGGTGGAGCTGGGCAGCGATGCGAAGTCGGCCATCAAGGCCGGCCAGGAATCATTCCTGCACGATCGCGCGACGCGCGAGTCGCGCTCCGAACGCGCCGCGTCCCAGGCGGACGATGGTGCGCACGGTCACCCGACGGCGAAGCGTTCCAGCGATGTGGCGGCCCGGTGACGGCACCGACAGGCGTGGCGCAGAAGCTCTACGCCACGCGAAATAGCCTGCCCGCGGCTGCGCGCGAGCAGGTCGCTGGCCTGCTGAATCGACGGCTTGCGGACGCGATAGATCTGTTGTCGCAGTGCAAGCAAGCGCACTGGAACGTGAAGGGCCCCCAGTTCATCGCGCTCCACAAGCTGTTCGATGAGGTCCATGCCGGCGTGACCGACTACGTGGACCAGATCGCCGAGCGTGTCGTACAGCTCGGCGGGATCGCCGAGGGCACCATTCGGGTTGCCGCCGAGCGCTCGGAGTTGGACGAGTACCCGATCGTGATGGCGGACGGCGCGGATCATGTCAAGTGCCTGAGCGTGGCTTTGGCGGCATTCGGCTCGCGGATGCGATTTGCCGTGCAGGAGATGGACGAGCTCGAGGACGTGGGCTCCGCCGACCTGTGCACGCAGGTGTCACGCGGCATCGACCAGTGGCTGTGGTTCGTGGAGGCGCATCTGCAGCAGAGCTGAGACGCGGGTGCTCGAGTGGCGGCCTTACGGAATCCCGGGGTGCTTGTCCGGGAGGCGGCGGCCACGAGCCAGTGCGTCAGTGCAATTTGCCTGCAAGCGACGAACCAGACGGCTCGGAGCGTGGGCGCGGCGATTGCCGTTCCAGCCAGCGTGACCGCGTGGTAGGCTGGTGTTCTCGATTGGGGATACCCACCCGTCACCTTCGACTGGAGCCTCCATGAATGCGCCGACGGCCGTTCCCGGCCTGCACAGGATCACCCTGTTCGTCGCCACCGTCCTGTTCGCGCTGGTCGCGGCCCCCATCGTGCACGCGCAGGTCTGGAACGAAACGGGCGACGCGGGCGACCTGGTCTCGACCGCCCAGGCCACGCTCGGCACCGGACCGCTGACCACGATCAACGGCAATCTCGCGTCTCCGACCGATGTGGACCTCTACTGCATCAGGATGCCATCCGTACCACCGGCTGGCACCCCGCTGATCCAGTTGCAGTGCGTCGTGAACAATGGCCCGAATGTCTGGCTGTTCGATGCCACCGGGAAGGGTGTGTTCACGAACATGACCTGCGCGAGCGGCAGCAAGACGATCCTCGCGCCGAATGTCTCACTCGCCGCCGGCACGTACTACGTCGCGGTGTCCTTCACAGGAATCGATCCGCAGGCGGCGGCGGGCGCGATCTGGCTTCCGGCGCTGCCTGGCCAGCGTGCTCCCGACGGTCCGGGCGGCGCTGGGTCGCTGACCGCATGGGCCGGCAGTCCGATCGTCCAACCGCTCAACCCGTATCAGATCCGGCTGGCGGCCATGTCGTTCTGCGATGCCGCGACCCCGACCGCACACTCAACGTGGGGCTCGCTCAAGACCCACTATCGGTAGGTTGTGCGTCGCAATTCATTGGCGCCCCGGTGGCCACTCGCTCACCGGGGCGCCAAGGCAACTCACTCGCAGCTAGCGAACCACGATGCGCCGCTCGGCTTGAAAGCCAGCCGAGCGCGCCACGGCGCGCACGAAATAGATTCCCGGTGCCGCCGCCTCGCCGCCCGTGTCCTTCCCGTCCCAGGCCACGGTGATCATGGCGCGCTCGTCAGGGACTGCGCGCGCGCCCAGGTCCGCGACGCGCCGACCCACCACGTCGTAGATCCCGACCCGGAGGTCGCCCGGCGTGCCCGTCGCGGAGCGAGTGGGGGAGGGGGAGAGGAAGCTGACCTGGATGCTCTCTCCGGAAGCCGCCGGCAGCGGCCACACGCTCAAGCCCCCGGTGCGGCCCGAGGGAATCGTGCTCGCGTCCTCCGCGTCCATGCCCGCATTGAGCGCGGTGCCATGACGCACGCTCGGCGGCACGTTATCCGAAAGTGACTTCAGGTATTCCACCACGTCGTTCTTCTCGCTTGCCGAGAGGCCGAGGTGGAAGAAGCCATCGTAGTGATTGACCACGTCAAGCAGGGTGGCGAAGCGGCCGTCGTGGAAGAACCCGCCCTTCATGTGGGTCCAGAGTCCCTTGAGCGGGGAGGTGCGATAGGCCCGGTCGGGCGCGCGGTCAGCCTGGAAATCGTCGATGCCGATTTCCGCGCCCTTGTGCATGTTCCACCCGGGCTCGCTGCCGAGTGCGTCGGTGTGGCAGCTCGCGCACTTGGCCTTGCCGCTGAACAGTGCGTCGCCACGCCTGGCAGCCCGTTCGTCAAAGCTACCGGGCGGCGGCGCCGGGGCCGGTATGGAGAGC
>JAYVCN010000192.1:0-3109 GCA_043749875.1 Candidatus Eiseniibacteriota bacterium
TTCAGGACGCGACTGTTGTCGCCGTAGCCCGGCCATAGGAACTTGCCGTCAGAACCTTTGCGAAACCAGTTCACGTAGAAGATGCGCGGCAGCTTCGCGGCGTCCGCCGCGGCCCCGAGTTCGAGCCAATGCGAAAAGTAGTCGCCCATGTGGTAGCCGCAGAACGGCAGCATGGCCATGGGGTCATGGCGCAGCGCACCCACGGCGCCCACGGCGGCCGCGGTGGTCTCGCTGCTCATGATCGAGCCGAGGAACGTGCCGTGCTGCCACGACAGCGCCTCGTTCACCAGCGGGACGGTGGTGGCTCGGCGTCCGCCGAACAGGATGGCGGAGATCGGCACGCCCTTCGGGTCCTGCCACTCGGGGGCGATCACCGGGCACTGGCTGGCGGGCACACAGAAGCGAGCGTTCGGGTGCGCGGACTTACGGCCGCTCTTGGGCGTCCACGGCCGGCGCAACCAGTCGGTGAGCCGCGCGGGTGGCGTTTCGGTCATGTCCTCCCACCACACGTCGCCATCGTTCGTGAGCGCGCAGTTGGTGAACACCGTATTCCGCGCAATGGTGGCCATGGCGTTCGGGTTCGACTTGAGGCTCGTGCCCGGCGCCACGCCGAAGAACCCGGCTTCGGGATTGATGGCGTACAGGCGGCCGTCGGCGCCGAACTTCATCCACGCGATGTCGTCACCGATGGTCTGCACCTTCCAGCCCGGCAGCGTCGGCGTGAGCATGGCCAGGTTGGTCTTGCCGCACGCCGAAGGGAACGCCGCAGCCAGGTAGGCGCTCTTCCCCTTTGGGTCGGAGAGCTTCAGGATCAGCATGTGCTCGGCAAGCCAGCCCTCGTCACGCGCCTGCACAGAGGCGATGCGCAGCGCGTGGCATTTCTTCCCGAGCAACGCGTTGCCGCCATACCCCGAACCGTAGGACCAGATCTCGCGGCTCTCGGGGAAGTGCGTGATGTACTTGGTCGCGGCGTTGCACGGCCACGGCGAGTCCGGCGTCGTGGTCGTGGGCAGCGGGGCGCCCACCGAATGCAGGCCCCGCACGAAATCATCGCTCGTGCCCAGCGTCTCCAGCACCTTCCGCCCGACCCGAGCCATGACGTGCATGCTGGCCACGACGTAGGGCGAATCCGTGATCTCGACGCCCATGCGTGAGATGTTCGATCCGATCGGCCCCATGCTGTATGGAATCACGTAAAGGGTGCGGCCCTGCATGGCGCCCGTGAATAGTTCGCGCAGCATCTTGCGGGTCTCGTCCGGGTCACGCCAGTTGTTCGTGGGGCCCGCATCGTCCTTCGTGCGCGAGCAGATGAACGTGAATTCCTCCACACGGGCCACGTCCGCAGGGTCGGACCTCACGAAAATGCTACCGGGCCGACGCTCAGGGTCGAGCGCGATCGCCGTGCCGGACTGGACGAGCTGGCGAAGCATGTCCTGGTACTCGGCGGCGGAGCCGTCGCACCACACGACTCGCTCGGGCCGGCACATGGCCCGCACCTCTTCGACCCACGCCTCGAGCTTGGTATTGGTGGTCATGGCATCTCCGGTCGGTCTTCTCTATCCTGTGCGGCGGTCCTGCAACCCTGAACCTCGCCGGGAACCGCTGCGAAATGGGCGGACGCAGTCTAGCCCGCGCGCTTGCGAGCCGCAACAGTCGCGGTCCGAACACACTTCCCCTCCACCGGAGTCCTGGCCTTGCCGCGCACACTCGATGGTCAGCACCTGCTTGCCGAAGGCCGCATCGGCTCGCCGCCGGAGCCGCCCTCGTCCGCTCGCTCGCCGTTTCAGCGCGACCACGACCGGATACTCTTCAGCGGACCGTTCCGCCGCCTCGCCGACAAGACGCAGGTGTTCCCGCTGCCGGTGGACGACCACGTCCACTCGCGGCTCACACACAGCCTCGAGGTGGCCAGCATCGGCCGCTCACTCGGCACGCTCGTCGGCCGCCGGTTGGTGACGGCCGGCGCGGAGCTCCCCGAGGGTCGCGACGCACGCGACGTCGGCGACTGCGTCGCGGCCGCCTGCCTCGCGCACGACCTCGGCAATCCACCGTTCGGCCACGTCGGGGAGGAAGCGATCCAGGAGTACTTCGAGCACCACGCGCCGGCCGGCTTGCTGGATGGGCTCAGCCTGCGAGAGCAGCAGGATCTCATACGCTTTGAGGGCAACGCGCAAGCCTTCCGCATCCTGACGCGGCTCGAACAACCGTGGCACGGCGGGGGACTCGGACTCACGTTTGCGACGCTCGGGGCGTTCATGAAGTACCCGTGCACCTCCGACGTCGGCGGCCGCAAGGACCGCGGGCGCAGCGCCAGGAAGCACGGACTCATGAGCCAGGAGTTGCCGGCGTGGGAGGCGGCCGCTAGCGCGCTCGGCCTCACGCGCCGCACGGCGGGCGTGGAGCACTGGCAGCGCCACCCCCTGGCGTTCCTCACCGAAGCCGCGGACGACGTGGCCTATCTGCTGCTCGATCTCGAGGACGGCTTCCGTTTGAAGCACGTGGCGGAGGACGATTACCTGGCGCTCGTGCGTCCACTCGCCGGAGACAACGCGACCGTGGCGGATGCAACGCGCCAGCTCGCCAGCCGCAATGACCGCCTGGACCGCGCCGGCTGGCTGCGCGCCCGGGCCATCGACACGTTGCTGCACGAGTTGACGGATGTGTTCATGTCGAAACTCGATGCCATCCTCGAGGGGACCTTCGACGACGAGCTGCGTCGCTTCGTCACCCACTCGGCGGAGCTGGCGGCCGTCGAAGGAGTCTGCCAGAAGCAATGCTACCAGGCCCGCGATGTGCTCAAGATGGAACTCGCCGGGGCGGAGGCGATCCAGGGGCTGCTCGGCTGCTTCGTGACCGCCCTGCTCGAACCCCGCACGCTGCGGGGCGAACACCAGCGCTTGCTTCGCCCGCTGGTCATCTCCGATGCAGGCAGCCGCTACGAGCAACTGGTCCGCATCACCGACCACGTCGCCGGCATGACCGACAACTACGCTGTTCGCTTGTACCGGGAACTGCGAGGCATGCGCTATCCCGGCGGGCGGGATTAGGGGCGGCTGACGCAGGAAGCTGTCGCTGGTTGCTTCACCGGCCGGGGACCGCGGGCGGGGGG
>JAYVCN010000193.1:0-8443 GCA_043749875.1 Candidatus Eiseniibacteriota bacterium
GGTGCCGCCCGCGTTCACCGTGCCGGCCATCAACATCCGCGGCCTCGCCTACGACACCGCGCGCGCCCTCTTCCGCACCCGGAAGCGACTCGACGCGGGCGCGGTCATCTGTGAGATCGCGCGCTCCGAGATCAGCTACACCGGCCAGCGCCCGGAGGAGTACACGTTCGTCGTGCTCGCGGCGGCGCTGCGTGAGGGCTGGAGCGGACCGGTGTTCATCCAGGGCGACCACTTCCAGATCAACGCCAAGAAGTACGCCACGGGCCCCGACGCCGAGATGAAGGCGGTGCTCGACCTGACGGCCGAGGCGCTCAAGGCAGGCTTCTACAACATCGACGTCGACACCTCGACGCTGGTCGACCTGTCCAAGCCCACGCACGCCGAGCAGCAGGCGGTGAACGGCCGGCTGTGCGCCGAGATCGCCGCGTTCATCCGGCATCACGAGCCCGCAAATGTGACCGTGTCGGTGGGCGGCGAGATCGGCGAGGTGGGCGGCAAGAACTCCACGGCCGAGGAGCTGACGGCGTTCGTGGAAGTGTTCAACGCAGAAATCGCGAAGCTGGCGCCGGGCAAGCCGGGCATGAGCAAGATCTCGATCCAGACCGGCACCAGTCACGGCGGCGTACCGCTGCCGGATGGCACCGTCGCCAAGGTCAAGCTGGACTTCGATACGTTGCAGGCGCTTTCCAAGCTGTCGCGTGAGAGCTACGGGTTCGCGGGCGCCGTGCAGCATGGCGCCTCGACGCTGCCTTCGGAACTGTTCGGCGAGTTCACCCGGCGCGGCGCGTGCGAGATCCACCTGGCGACCGAGTTCCAGAACATGATCTTCGACCATCCGGCATTCCCAGCGCAGCTCAAGCAGGACATCTACAACGAGCTGCGCACCAGCGAGGCGGCGGATCGCAAGTCCGCCGACACCGACGAGCAGTTCTTCTACAAGGTGCGGAAGAAGGCGCTGGGCGCCCGCAAGCTCGAGCTGTGGTCGCTGCCGGCTGACGTGCGCGCGGCCATCGGGACGACGCTCGAGGAGCGCTTCACGTTTCTCTTGACCCAGCTCAAGGTCTCCGGCACGCGGCAGATCACCGCGCAGCACGCGCCGTTCGTGCCGGGCTCGTTCCCCACGTTCGCCGAGACCATCGGGGCCACGCACGGCCCCGAGGACGTCTCCGGGCTTTCGGATTGATCACGGAGACCGCCATGAGTGATCGCGCGGTGACGCTGGCGCAATTCGTGCTGCAACAGGAGCGCATCCACCCCGAGGCGAGTGGCCAGTTCACCAGCCTGCTGCTCGACATCGCGCTCGCCGCCAAGATGATCAACAAGGCGGTCATCCGCGCCGGGCTCGTGGATGTGCTCGGCGCCACCGGCACCACGAACGTCCAGGGCGAGAAGGTCCAGAAGCTGGACGTGTTCGCGCACGAGACCATCATGCGCGTGCTCGGGTCCACCGGGCAGCTGGCGGTGATCGCGTCGGAAGAGGATGAGGACATCGTCCAGGTCACCGAGGGCGCCCCGATCGGGCGCTACGTGGTGAACTTCGACCCGCTCGACGGCTCGTCGAACATCGACGCGAACGTGAATATCGGGACGATTTTCTCGATCCTGCCCCGATTGACGCGTACGGGGCGTGGCACACATGAAGACGTGCTCCAGTCCGGTCGGCGGCAACTGTGCGCCGGCTACGTCTTGTACGGTTCGAGCACCATGCTCGTGTATACCACCGGCGATGGCGTGCATGGGTTCACGTACGAGCCCAGCATCGGCGAGTTCCTGCTCTCGCACCCGAGCATCCGCACGCCGCGCCGCGGGCACATCTACAGCACCAACGAGGGCCACTACGCGCACTGGTCCGAGGGCGTGAAACGCTACATCGACTGGTTGAAGTTCGACGACACGGCGACCGGGCGTCCGTACAGCGCGCGCTATGTGGGTTCACTGGTGGCGGATTTTCATCGCAACCTTTTGTATGGCGGCATCTACCTGTACCCGGGCGACAAGAAGAACCCGAACGGCAAGCTGCGGCTCTTGTACGAGGCGGCGCCTTTGGCCTTTGTGGCCGAACAGGCTGGAGGTGCCGCGAGCGACGGCCGCCGCCGCATCATGGACATCGCGCCGGCGGCGCTGCACCAGCGCACGCCCTTGTTCCTCGGCAGCCCCGAGGACGTCGCCGAGGCCGAGGCGTTCTACCAGGAGAAGCACGACGGCGTGACGCAGGACCGGCGGCATAGGGCGTAGTCCGTTGGGACGCCGCTAGCGAATGTCGCCGCTGCGCTCGACGACGCGGCCGGTCCACAGGTCCACGAGCGCGCTACCGAGCACGCGAGCGTTCCTTGTCTGCTTGGGGCCGCCGGGTTCCGGAGGGGACGCCCCAAGCTCCGTACCGTCGGGGCTCTGCACGATCCGCCGCTCTGCGCTCACGATCGCGAGTGGCCGCTCGTCCCTATCGAACGCGATCCAGGTGATGCGCGCCTGGCCACGCCAGCGGTCCGGCAGTTGGACGAACCCACTCGGATACCAGTCTCTGTGGATCTCCGCTGCCCACGGGCCCGATGCGGTCGAAGGCGGGTGAACACCCCCGAGCCATCCCCGGTTCATGTGGAAGTACTCGCCCAGCGCTGAGGCTTCTGATCGCACCCTTGAATCGCCGCTGATGTCGACGAGAAGACCCGCGCGCCGCCTCGTGACCGTGCAGAATCCCAGCCCTCGCGGCTGGCGCACTCGCATGCTGTAGCGCTGATGGCCGGGCCACACCGCGACTTCGATGGTTCGGCCGTCTTCGAGGAGGTAGAACCCCGCCGGCGTGTGGCGACCCAGTACGAGGGCCGAGCCGTCCGCTCGCGGGTAGTGTCCGGGCGATGCGAGGGGCGCGCGAGCGGATACGACCCCCCCGGGCCTGAGCAAATCGGCCTCGAGCTTGATGTACTCGTCGGTCAGCCCTGCGCTCCGGACCGGCGAGGCCACCGCACTCGCCAGCCACAGACTCGGAATCAGGCACAATAGCACCACACGTCTCACGGGAATTCACCTCGTGGAGCGATACGCCTGCGGTCAGGCGTGGAGTGCGACCGCGCCCGGAGAGAGCATACTCGCCTCACCCGCTCCGCGGCCACAGGCTCGCGACGCGCCAGCGGATCTCGTCGCGCACCTCTCGGAATGCGGCGAGTCGCTCCGCTTCCGGCGCGGCGCTCGGATCGGGCAGTGGCCAGTGGACCCGTCGCACGTCGCCCGCCAGTGCGGGACAAGCCTCGTCGGCCTCGCCACACAGCGTCACGACCGTGTCGCATTCCCGCCACGGCACGGTGTCGAGGTGCTTGGAGGCCTGCGGCGAGAGGTCCACGCCCACTTCGTGCATGACCTCGGTTGCGCAGGCATGCACTCCGCGCGGCTCGGTCCCGGCGCTCATCACCTCGACGCTGGCCGGAGCCAGTGCGCGCGCGAAGCCCTCGGCCATCTGGCTGCGCGCCGAGTTGTGGATGCACAGGAACAGCACGCGCATCGGAGGACGCGTGATGAACGCCGAAGGTCTCGACGCGCTGCGTGCCAGCGCGCTCACCGCGAGGACATCATGCTCTTGTACACTCGCGCCGCGGCCACGCCGCCGAGCATCGGGGCGAGCCAGTACACCCAGTGGTTTGTCCACACGCCGGAGGCGCACGCCGCGCCGAACGCGCGCGCCGGGTTCATGGCGGCACCCGTGAGCGGCCCGCCGACGAGGATGTCCATGAGCACGGTGAGCCCGATGCCGAAGCCGCCGATCCTGGGCGCGCGCTCGTCCACGGCGGTGCCCCAGACGGCGGTGACGAGGAAGAACGTCAGCACGAACTCGAGCAACAGGCCCTGGGACACCGACACGCCCGCAGCCAGCAGCGGCACGCCGTAGTGCACCGCCTCACCCGCCTCGCCCGGCACCACGGCGCGCAGCAGGAAGCTTGCGGCGATGGCGCCGGAGAGCTGTGACACCCAGTAGGTGACCGCGGACGTCAGCGACATGCGGCGCGTGACCACGAACCCGAGCGTGACCGCGGGATTGAAGTGCGCGCCCGACCACGCCCCGAGCGCCGAGATCATGGTCGCCAGCGCCAGCCCGTGCGCGACCGCCACCACCAGCAGGCTTCCCGTCCCGGCGGCCTGCTGCATGACGATGGCGCCCTGGCCGATGAAGCACAGTGTGAACGTGCCGAGGAACTCGGCCCAGTAGGACTTGGGTCCCTGATCCATGCGACCTCCGGTAGGCGCGGGTATGTGGCGAGGCGGCACGGTAACGGCGTGGTGTGCGGGGCGTCAAAGCGGGTGGCTCCGGTGGAACCCGGGTCCGGGATTCGGCGGCTCGCACTGGCTGCGGCAGCTCCGGAGCGAGACTGTTCGGATTGAATCGCGTCGTGGAGGGCCAGACCACCAGTGTGTTTGGTGTGGACCGATCGCCGTTCATGCCCAGCTGCTTTCACCCCTGTGCGCGGTCAGATCTGTTACCAGTGTGCCCGGTCCGGACCAAAGATTTCGCTTGACGCATTTGCGCGCACGATCTGTCGCGACGCGCGGCTCGTTTCGGAACTGCGCGCCAGCGCGTGCAGCATGGGCGCTGACGATGATTCGCCGGTGTCTTGCGAAACTTTCTCGTCGAGGTTCGCGTTTCGCGCTCCTCGCGCCTGCACGGAAGCGGCCAACACGCGTGATAAACATGGATCTGCCCCCGCGATGTGTACCCGCCATCGTGGAGACCCGGAATGAAGTCCTACTCGCGTTCGCAGTTCACCGATGACCGGCTGCTTTCAAGCTTTGACACCCGCCTCTCGCTGGATCTCGACAACACCGCCGACCTCCTCGCCGACCTGGCCGAGATCGACGACCGCAAGCTGTACGTGCCGGCGGCGTACGGCTCGATGTTCGACTTCTGCGTGCACGCGAAGCACATGTCCGAGGACGTGGCGTACAAGCGCATTCGCGTCGCGCGCGTGGCGCGGGAGTTCCCGGCCATCTTCCCGATGTTGGCGGACGGTCGGCTGGGCCTGAGTGCAGTAATGCTGCTGACACCGTGCCTGACCGCGGACGCTGCGGATGGGCTCCTCGCGGCGGCGTCGCACAAGACCAACGCGCAGATCGAGAAGCTGCTGGCCGAGCGCTGCCCGAAGCCGGACGTGGCGACCTGCGTGCAACTGATCAATCCTGCCGCTGAAGCGACCGCGGGGTCGGATACGCCCGCACTTCAACTGGCCGTACGGCCAGTTGTCCCATCAGACGGGCCGAAAGTGCCGGGCAGATGGGGCCACTTCGGGCACGTAGGAAGCCGGTTCCGCTCTCGGCGGGGAAGTACGCGGTGCAATTCACGATGGACGAGGACATGCACACGGACCAGCTCGCGGTGCAGGCGCTCCTGGGTCACCTGCTGCCCTCGGGAGACGTCGCGGAGGTGTTCCGGCGCTCGTTGCGCGAGCTGCGGAAGCAGCTCGAGAGGCGGAAGTTCGCGAAGTGCGATCGACCGCGGGCGCAGAAGGGCGGCTCGTCAAAAGGACGGCACATCCCGGCTGTGGTGAAGCGCGCCGTCTGCGAGCGCGACGGCGATCGATGCACGTTCGTGAGCGACAATGGCAAGCGCTGCGAATCGCGCACCAGCCTGGAGCTGGATCACATCGAGCCGGTCGCGCGTGGAGGCGAGTCGACGGTCGGTAACCTGCGCCTCCGCTGCCGTACGCATAATCAGTTTGAGGCCGAGTGCACGTTCGGCGCCAAGTTCATGGCCGGGAAGCGCGAGCAGGCGCGGGAGTGGGCGGCGCGGGCGAAGGCAGAGGCAGGCGCAAAGGCGAGTGCGGAGGCGAAAGCGGGCGCAGAGGCCAAGGCGAGCGCGATTGCGGAAACCAAGGCGAGCGCAGAAGCCAAGGCGAAAGCGAACGCCGAAGCCAAGGCCCAAGCCGCCGCGGAAGCCGCGAGCCAGCAGGAGGTCATTCCGTGGCTCCGTGCGCTCGGTTGCACCCTCGAGACGGCCAAGCGAGCGGCCGCGCGATGCACTGGCATGGTCGGCGCGCCGCTCGAGAGGCGCGTGTTCGTCGCCTGTCAGGGGCTCGCACCCCACCGCGCGCGGCGGGCCCTGCCCATGGCGAGCAGGCCATCATGAGAACTGCGGACAGTCAGCCGGTCCCAGAGCGGGACCGCACTCGGCTCGGGGAAATGTTGCGGCGCCCTGCTCTAGAGCAGCTTGTCGGACCGCCGCAACAGCTCCTCCATGAGCTTCGCGTTCCGTGCTGCCTGGCCCGCGTGGCAGTTGTTGAAGAAGAGATAGGTCTGCTTGGCCTGCTGCGCCATGGCGTTCACGCGCGCGAGCCACTCCGTCAGCTCGCGCTCGGAGTAGTCGTAGTCATACCTGAGCTGGTCCCCGCGGCCACGCACGGGAGTGGCTGGCGCGGCCCCGGGCACGGACGCAGCAGCAGCCGTCGCAACGCTCGCTCCACTCCCCCACCAATGCTTCGCGTTCCTGCCGTGAAAGCGAACGTAACCGATGCCGTTCGTGACATGGGTGACCGGCGGCACGAGCCCGGGCAACGCCGGCTCGTCCACGGCGCAGTAGCCGAGCCGGCGCTCGGCCAGCCACGCGGGGAGCTGCGGGTGCATCCACGACGCATGCCGGAACTCCACCCACAGCGGCTCGCCGGGCAGGTGCTCGCGGAGCAGTTCGAGATGCACCTTGCTCCGCGCTTCTCGCCTGAAGGCCCAAGGAAACTGTGCCAGGAGCCCGTGATACTTGCCGGCATCTTTCAACGGCTGCACGACCTCGAGAAAGCGCTCGTAAAGCGCCGGCGTGGCCGCGAATTCGTGCGTCATGGCCTGGTTGAGCTTGACGATGAAGCGGAAGCCCTCCGGAGTCTTCTCGGCCATCTGCGCCATGACGCGCGGCTGCGGGATGCCGTAATAGGTCGAGTTCACTTCGACACAGCGGAACTGTTGCGCGTAATAGCCAAGGTAGTCGGCGCTCTTCGTTCCCGGCGGATAGAAAGCTCCCACCCAATCCCTGAACGAGTATCCCGACGTGCCCACGAAGACTTCGGAATTCCTATTCACTGCTCGTCCTTCTCCGGCACGCGTGGCTTGAGCTGCGTGGGATCCGGCGCGGACGGATCGGCGCCGCGCGCGTAGCCGCCACGGGGCTTGTCCCCACCCTGCTTGCCCTTCACCGCGCCGAACGGCACGTGGCCCAGCGCGCGCCGGTGCGCGAGCGAGCCTGCTGGTACCACCGACGCCTCGCCCAGCTTATCGCGTACTCTGTCGAGAGCGTCTTGCAAGGCTCTTGCACGCTCGTCGCGGGCGAAAAGTTCCAACTGCTCCTCGTTGGCGTGCTCGAGCGCCGACGCCGAGATGCCGAGCAGCCGTAGCGGTTCGCCTTTCCAGTGCTCGCGCCACAGGGCCCGCGCGACCTCGAAGATGCCGATGTGATCGTCCACCGCAGCGCTGAGTGCGCGCTGACGCGTGAGCGTGCGGAAGCGGAAGTCGCGCAGCTTGAGCGTCACGGTGCGGCCACGGAAACCGTCGCCGCGAAGCCGGCGTGCGACCTGGTCCGCGAGCCGCAGCAGCGTGCCTTCGAGGAACTCGGGATCGCGACAGTCCTCGGGCAGCGTCACCTCGTGCCCCATGGACTTGGGATCGACGCCTTCGTGATACGGGATCACGGCCGAGCGGTCGCGGCCCCACGCCGCTTCGATCAAATGTTCGCCCACCACGCCGAAGCGCTGCTTCAGGAGTCCCGCCGGCGCGTGCGCCAGCGCGCCCACCGTGGCGAGGCTGAGCGCTTTCAAGTGCTCGCTCAGCTTCGGGCCCACGCCCCAAAGTGCCTGAACATCCTGCGGCCAGAACACGCCGCGAAACGCGTCCTCGGACAGCGCCGTGATGCCGCGCGGCTTGCGCACACCCGAGGCCATCTTGGCGATCAACTTGTTGGGACCGATGCCGATCGAGGCGCCGAGCCCGTGCGTGTCGAAGATACGACCCTGCAGCTCGCGCGCGATGTCGCTCGCGGACTCAAGCGTCTGCCCTCGACCGGGCAGCCGCCGCAGATCGAGAAACGCCTCATCGACGCTGAACGGCTCCACGTCGGGGGTGATCGTAAGAAACATCTCGAGCAGCTCGAGCGACTTCTCCACGTACTTGCGCGGATTGCCCTCGACGTACTCGGCGTCCGGGCACAACCGTTTCGCCTCGGCGAGCGGCATTCCGGCGCGCACGCCGGACGGCCGCGCCTCATAAGACGCCGCAGTCACGACCCCGCGCCGGCTCGGGTCGCCGCAGACGATGATCGGCCTGCCGCGCAGGTGCGGGTGGTGCGCCTGCTCGACCGACGCGAAGAACGCGTCAATGTCCACCAGCATGATCACGGGCGTGGCCTCATCCGGGCCCGGTCCACGCGCGCGACAGCACCCACGACGGCCCGCGCGCGTCGTAGCACAACTCGTAGCTGTCG
>JAYVCN010000194.1:0-3523 GCA_043749875.1 Candidatus Eiseniibacteriota bacterium
CTTCGGTCAGGCGAGCTGCTTCGGCCGCAACTCCGGAGCGCTGTGCTCGAAGTCCCAGTTCGTCGGCGGCTCCACTCCCAGCTGGCGCAGATACGCATAGAGCTGCCCGCGGTGGTGCAGGTACTCGTCCGGGATGACGCTGATCATCGCGGAGCCGGGCCGCTCGCCCCAGGGCGCCTTCACCATGGCGGCCAGTTGCGCGTCCGTGATGTTCGTGAATGCCGCATCCGCGGTCTTCCAGCAGTTCTGTGCGTACGCGACCAGGTCGTCCTTGCTCTTGATCTTCGCCAGATCGGTGTTCTCGTCCCAGACCAGCGTACCGGTGAGCACGCTCTCCGCGGCCACGCGCAAGAAACCATACATGTGCACGACGAGCTCCCTGGGAGTGCGCATGTTGCGGACAGGGTGCGAGTCGATCTGGTCCGCGGGCAGGGCCTGGACGCAACGCAGGCCGATGCCATGGCGCAGGCGCATCATGTCCCAGATCGGGGCGAGCGAGGTCTTGGTCATGGTGGTGACTCCTTAAAGAGAGGAAGTGGTTCGCGCTCTCGCCCCGGGGATGACAGGCGCCGCGTAGGACGCACCTTCGCGCGGCGGGCGGGGCGGCGTCAACGGCATTCCGGCACTGGCACTGCGACTGCCCTGCTGCCGCGCCGCGCCGCCCGCGCGCGGGCCGGACAAGCCGACCCTCTCAAGGTATAGTGGCGGGATGGCAAGTGTGGGTATGAATGTCGAGCGCAAAGAGGGCATGGCCCGCGCCACCGGGGCCGCGCTCTATGCGGACGACCTGAGCTTTCCGGGCATGTTGTTCGGGCGCACCATCCGCTCGACCATCCCGCGCGGCCGGCTCGCCGGTATCACGCTCGGCTTCGACCGTGCGGGCTTCACCGTCGTCGACCACACCGACATCCCGGGTGAGAACTGCATCGCGCTGATCGAGCGCGACCAGCCGTGCCTGGCGGCGGGCGAGATCCGCCACTCGGCCGAGCCGCTCCTGCTGCTGGCGCACGCCGACCGCGACACTCTGTGCGCCGCGCCGGTCGACGTGCGCTACGAGCGGGAGACGCCGGTACTCGACCCAGCCGCGTCCGAGCACGTGTTCAAGCACATCACGCTCGAGAAGGGCGACCTCGCGCGCGGCTTCGAACGCGCGGACCTGATCGTCGAGGGCACCTACTCGACCGGCGCGCAGGAACACGTCTACATCGAACCGAACGGCGTCATCGCCGTGCCGGAGCCCGGTGGCATGGCGCTCTACGGCTCGATGCAGTGCCCGTATTATGTCCTGAAAGCACTGAAAGTCCTGCTCGGCGACGGCGTGGGAGCGATCCGTGTCATCCAGACCGAGACCGGCGGAGGTTTTGGCGGCAAGGAAGAATATCCCTCCATGATCGCCGCGCACGCCTGCCTGCTGGCCTTGAAGAGCGGCCGGCCGGTGAAGCTCGTGTACGAGCGCACCGAGGACATGGTCGCCACCACCAAGCGGCACCCGTCGGTCGTGCACCACCGCACGGGCGTGACACGGGACGGCAAGCTGACCGCAATGCAGGTCGACGTGCTGATGGACGGCGGTGCCTACTGCACGCTGTCGCCGGTGGTCCTGTCGCGCGGCGTCATCCATGCCGCCGGGCCGTATCGCTGCGCCAATACGCGCATCGAGGGCCGGGCGGTCATGACGCACACGCCGCCGTATGGCGCGTTTCGTGGGTTCGGCGCGCCGCAGACGCAGTTCGCCATGGAAGTGCACATGGACCGCGTGGCGGAGGCGCTCGGCATCGACCCGGTGACCTTGCGCCTGCGGAACGCGCTCAAGCCGGGGGACACCACGGCCACCGGTCAGAAGCTCGGACCCGATACCAGCGCGGTCGCCGTGTTGAAGGAGGCCGTGCGCCGCTCCGGCTTCAAGCGCAAGCGGGCGAAGCTCGCGGGCAGCGGGCGTGGTATCGGACTCGCGCTGTTCTACCACGGCGCCGGCTTCACCGGCAGTGGCGAGGTCATGCTGGGCTCGCGCGCCGGGCTCGAGACCACCGCGAACGGCGTGCGCATCCTGGTCGCCAATACGGAAATCGGCCAGGGCACGCGCACCATGCTGGCGCAGATCGTCGCCGACAGTCTTGGCGTCGGCTACGACGACGTGGACGTGGCGCAACCCGACACCTCGCTGGTGCCGGACAGCGGGCCCACGGTGGCGTCGCGCACGTGCATGGTGGTGGGCGGCCTGCTCGAGCGCTGCGCGCACACGCTGCGCGAGCGGCTCGCCGGCGCCACGCCCGCCGAGCATTTCGCACGCCACGGAAGGTTGCATGTAGAAGAGCAGTACGCGCCCCCCGCGGGCCGGAGCTGGAACGACAGCACCTACCGCGGCGATGCCTACGCCACGTTTGCGTGGGGCTGCGACGTGTCCGAGGTGGAGCTCGACCCGGTCACGCACGAGGCGCGCGTCACCAAGTTCACCGCGGTGCAGGAGTTCGGCCGCGCCATCCATCCCGCCATGGCGCAGGGACAGATCGAGGGCGCATCGGCGCAGGGCCTGGGCTGGGCGCTGCTCGAACGCGTCGTCATGCGCGAGGGCGCCATGGCCAACGCGCAGCTCACCAACTACATCATCCCCACCACGCTCGACACGCCGCCCATGGACATCGTCATGCTCGAGAACCCTTACGCCGGCGGCCCGTTCGGCGCCAAGGGTCTCGGTGAGCTGCCCATCGACGGCCCCGCCCCCGCCGTGGTGAACGCCATCCGCCACGCCGGGCTCGACGTGCGCGACATCCCGGCGACGCCCGAGCTGCTGTCGCGCGCCGCGCGCCTCGGCCCCCTTGTCGCAACCGGAGCTGCGAGCGCACGCGAGGAGGTGCGATGAAGCTGATGCTCAACGGCGAACCGCGCGAGCTCGACGTGCATCCGCTCAGGCGCCTGCTCGACGTGCTGCGCGAGGATTGTGGCCTGACCGGCACCAAGGAGGGTTGCGGCGAGGGCGAGTGCGGCGCCTGCACGGTGCTGGTGGACGGTGAACCGGTGGTCTCGTGCCTGATCCCGTGCGCCCAGGCCGAGGGCACGGAGGTGGTGACGATCGAGGGCCTGTCGGGCGACCATCCGCTGCAGCGCGCGATGATGCGCGAGGTCGGCGCGCAGTGCGGCATCTGCACGCCCGGCGTGGTGCTGGCCGCGCTGCCGCTGGTCGAAGCCGCACGCCGGCCCACGCTCGCCCGCATCCGTGAAGCCCTCGCAGGCAACCTGTGCCGCTGCACCGGCTACGAGGCCATCCACCGCGCCGTGCTGTCGGCGCACGCGGAGCGACACGCGCCGTGAGGCTCGCGACGCGGGACTTCACGCTGCGGCGCGCGCGCACGCTCGCGGGCGCGGTGCGCGTGCTGGCGGAGCAGCCGGGCACCGTGCCGCTCGCGGGCTGCACCGATGTCTACGTGGCGCTCCAGTTCGGCAGCCGCCCCGGCACGCAGTATCTCGACTTGACGCCGCTCGCGAGCCTCTAGCGCATCACCACGCGCGGCGACGTGCTGGTGAT
>JAYVCN010000195.1:0-5610 GCA_043749875.1 Candidatus Eiseniibacteriota bacterium
TACCGCCTCGGCCGGCTGAACCACCTGATCGCGAAGCGCGTCATCCGGCTCTCGCATGTCGGGCTGCCCAATATCGTCGCCGGTGCCGAGGTCGCGCCTGAACTACTTCAGAACTCGCTGCGCGCCGACGCACTCGCGCACTTGCTCGGCAGCTGGCTCGATGATCCTGCCGAGCTCGCTCGCCGTCGGGTGGCGTTGAGTGTCGTGCGCGAGCGGCTGGGCGGGCCCGGAGCCTCGCACCGCGCCGCGGCTTGGGTATGGGAGCGGGTGGCATGAGCCGCGCGCGCCATCCGTGGTGGCTCCCTGCCGTTGCCTGGTTCGGAACCGGGCTCATGCGCTTGTGCGCCGCGAGCTGGCGCTACGACGTCGCGGACGCGCCCGAATACACCGAGGCGATCGCGCGCGGCGAGCGCTTCGTGTTCGCATTCTGGCATTCGGGGATCCTGCCCCTCGCGCTGCTGCGTCGTGGCGAGGGGATCGCGGTGCTGGTGAGCACTCACCACGATGGCGAACTCGTCGCGCGACTGATCCAGCGTCTGGGCTACGTCGTCGCGCGCGGCTCCAGCACACGCGGGGGCGACCAGGGTACCCGTGAGATGCTGGCATGGGCCGAGCAGGGCCGGCACCTCGCGATCACACCCGATGGCCCGCGCGGACCCGCCGAAGCGGTCAAACCCGGACTCTATTACCTGGCGGAGCGCACCGGCCGTCGCGTCGTGCCGATCGGCATGGGCACCCGGCCCGCGTGGATCCTGCGATCATGGGACCGTTTCCGTGTCCCCCGGCCGTTCGCTCGCGTCTGCGTCACGCACGGCGCGCCCATCGCGCTCGACACGCGGGGGGGAGACGCGACCGGTCGCGCAGGCAGCGAACTCGGCGCCGCGCTGGGCGCGCTGACACGCGCGTGCCGGCAGCGCGTGGGAGAGCGGCTGTGAATCTGCTGTGGGGGACGTATCGCGGACTCGCTCCGCTGCTGGGCAGCCTGGCCCCGGTCGCGGGCGTGTTCACGTCACCGGCCGAGCGCGTGCTGTGGCGCGAGCGACTGGGAGAGTTGTCGCGGCCCGGCGGCTGCGATGCGTGGGTGCACGCGGCCTCGCTCGGCGAAGCGGTGGCCGCAGCACCGCTCGTGCGCGAGCTCACGCGCCGCCAGCCCGATGCGCGGCTGCAGCTGACCGCCACCACGCGCTCGGGCCGTGAGCGGCTGCTCGGGCTCGATGCCTCGGCCGCGCTGGCGCCACTCGACACGCCGCAAGCGGTGCGACGATTTTTTCACGGCGTTGCTCCCGAACGCTTGTTCCTCATCGAAACCGAGCTGTGGCCGCACTGGCTGTTGCGGGCGCGGCGCGAACAGGTGCCGGTGGCGGTGGTGAGTGCCCGGCTCTCGGAACGTTCCGCGCGCCGCTATGCGCGACTCGGCACGGGCCTGCGTGCGCTGGTCGGGGGCCTGAGCGCGGTGCTGTGCCAAGGTGAGGAAGACCAACAGCGCTGGCTCGCGCTCGGCGCACCCAGCACTCGCACGCTCGTCGTCGGCAATTTGAAGAGCGACGGCCTGCCGCAGCCCGCGGCCGACCGCGCCACGGAGCGCGAGGCGCTCGGTCTCGAGCGCGCGCGACCACTGCTCGTGCTCGGCAACGTCCGCCCGGGTGAGACACGGCTGCTCGTGCGCGCCTGGCGCGCGGTGCCCGCGGCCCTGCGGGCGCGCTGGCAGGTGGTGGCGGTGCCGCGCCACCCGCGTGCACTGGCGCAGATCCAAGCCGAGGCGATCGCGGCCGGGCTCACCGCCATGGCGGGAGCGGCGCCGTCCGATGCGTGGCGCTGGGACGCACGTCTGGGCGTGCTCTCGCAATGGTATCGCGCGGCCGACGTGGCGTTCGTGGGCGGCAGCCTCGCGCCTTACGGCGGGCACAATCCCATGGAGCCCGCCGCGTGCGGCGCCGCGGTCTTGATCGGCCCATGGCATGCGGCCCAGCGCGCAGGAGTCAAAGCGCTGGAGGCCGCGGGCGGCATCTGGTGCGTGGCCGACGCAGAGGCGCTGACCGGGGCCCTGGAAGCGCTACTCGGCCGCGACGACCTGCGCGCGAGCCGTGCGGCCGCAGCGCTGCGCGTGGCGGGTTCCGAGCGCGGCTCCGCGGCGCGCGCCACGGCCTGCCTGGAGGCGCTGGGGCTATGGCCGGTCCGCTGAGGGTTCCGCTCGCGGCTCCGCCGCGACCTCCGCTGCGCGGGCCGTTCGGCAGCGGACTCGCCGGGATCACGGCGCTGGCCTGGAACGTGCGGCGGAAACTCTACGAGATCGGCCTGTTGACCCCCGAGCGCGTGCCCACGCGCGTCGTGTCGGTGGGCAATCTCACGCTCGGGGGCGCCGGCAAGACCACGCTCGTACTTCACCTCACGGCCGCGGCCCGCACCCGTGGCCTGGACGTCGCCGTCGTCTCACGCCGCTACCGGCCGGGGCCAGGAGGGCAGGGCGACGAGGAATTGCTTTACTTGAAGACGCTCGAACGCGCGCGCGTGTTCTCGGGCGCCAACAAACGCGAGCTGGCGCGTGCCGCCGCGCGCGCCGGCGCCAAGCTCGTGCTCGTGGACGACGGCTTCTCGCACTGGGGGCTGGCACGCGACCTGGACGTGCTGTTGCTCGATCGCACCGACCTGTGGGGCGGTGGTCGGTTGCTGCCCGCGGGGTGGCTGCGCGAACCGCTCGTTGCGTTGCAGCGTGCGGGCGTGATCGTGGTGACGCGACTTGCCCCGGGAGAGGACCCCGCACCGGTGCTCGCCGAGGTGCGCCGCCGTGCTCCCGCTGCCTGGATCGCGGCGGCACGACACGCACCGGACGGCGTGTGCGACCTCGACGGTATTCCGCGCGCTGCGCGCGGGGCCGCGCGCGTGCTCACGGCGACCGGCAATCCCGGTGCCGTGGCCGCGAGCGCGCGCGAGGCGGGATTCGCACCGGTGACGCTGGCGGCCTACCGTGACCACCACTGGTGGAGCGTGGCCGAAGCCGTGCGCGAGCATGCGGCCGCCGCAGCTGGCGTGTTGCTGCTCTCGGCGAAGGATGCCGTGCGCTGGCCGCCGCGAGCTCCACGTGAGCGTGTCGCCGTGCTCGCGACGCGCTGGGAGTGGCTGAGCGGAGGAGCCGAGGTGGAGCGCCGGGTGTGGGAGGCGGAACCGTGACCGCGCGCAGGGCCGACGTACTGGTGCTGGGCAGTGGCATCGGCGGGCTGGTGCTGGCGTTGAAGCTCGCAGAGCACACGCGCGTGCTGGTGCTCACCAAAAAGCGCGCCGACGACTCCAACACGAACTGGGCGCAGGGTGGCATCGCCGCGGTGTTCGACGGCCACGACAGCTTCGCGCGCCACGAGGCCGACACGCTGCGCTGCGGGGCGGGGCTCTCCGATCGCAGCGTGGTGCGCGAAGTGGTGCGTGAAGCGCCCGAGCGCGTGCGCGAACTGGCCGCATGGGGCGTGGCGTTCACGCACAGCCGGGCGGGTTTTGAACTCGGCCGGGAGGGCGGGCACTCGCGCCGTCGCATCGTGCACGCTTCGGACTTCACCGGTCGCGCCATCGAGAAGACGCTGCTGCAACGCGTGCGCGAGCACCCGAACATCCAGCTCATGGAAGACCAATTGGCGGTCGACCTGATCCTCGACTCACGCCTCGGGCGCCGCCGTCGCCAGCGCCGCGACGCCTGTTGGGGCGCGTATGTCATGGATCGCGCCACGCGGCGCATCCGCCCGGTGACGGCGCGGGCCACCGTGCTGGCCACAGGCGGATGCGGCAAGGTGTACCTGTACACGACGAACCCCGACGTCGCGACCGGTGATGGCCTGGCCATGGCGTACCGCGCCGGGGCGAGCGTCGAGAGCCTCGAGTTCGTGCAATTCCACCCGACCTGCCTCTATCACCCACTCGCCCGCGCGTTCCTGATCTCCGAAGCCGTGCGTGGCGAGGGCGCCGTGCTGCGCACGCTCGACGGCACGCGGTTCATGAGCCGCGTGCATCCGCTCGCGGAGCTCGCACCCCGTGATGTCGTGGCACGAGCGATCGACCGCGAGATGAAGCGCCGCGGCGAGCCGCACGTCTGGCTCGACCTGTCGCATGTTCCATCCGCGCGCATTCGCTCGCGGTTCCCGAACATCCACGGCCGGCTCAGGGAGCTGGGCATCGACATGACGCGCGAGCCCATCCCGGTCGTGCCCGCGGCGCACTACATGTGCGGCGGCGTGCGCGCCACGCTCGGCGGCCGCACCGATCTCGATGGCCTGTTCGCGATCGGCGAGGTGGCGTGCACCGGCCTGCACGGCGCCAATCGCCTGGCGAGCAATTCGCTGCTCGAGGCGCTGGTCGGAGCGCATGTTTCCGCCGGCGAGGTACTGAGCCGGCTCGAGCGCGTGGACCGCGCGCCGGTGGCGCAACCCTGGCATGCCGTGGGCACACGGCCGCCGCGCGAGGCAGTCGTCTCCGACCACAACTGGGATTCCGTCCGGCGCGTGATGTGGGACCTGGTGGGCATCGTCAGGAGCGACGAGCGCTTGGCGTTCGCCGCGCGCCGACTGGCGCTGCTGTCGGAGGAGATCGAGCGCGATTACGGGCGGCTGCGGCTGTCACCCGATCTGGTGGAACTGCGGAACATCGCGCTGGTCGGGAGCCTGATCGTGGCCTCCGCGGCCCGCCGCCGGGAGAGCCGGGGCCTGCACTACAACCTCGACCACCCCCGCAAAGTGGCCGTCTGGGCCCGGCGCAGGGTGGTGCAGAAGCGGCCGGCCGGGCACCGGAGCGCCCTTGTGCCGGGTTCCGCCGGCCCACTATAGTCAAACCCATCCCACTGGAGGGGATCATGAGTCAAGAGACCATGTTCAGGGATGCTGTCGACGAACTGCGAGCGCGCGGTAGTCGTTTCGCCCGGGAGGCCTACGTTTTCGTCGTGGCCGCCCTGGGGGAGACCGTCCGTGCCCTGCCCGCGGAACGGCTCGGCGACCCCGAGCGCCGGCACCTGTCCGGACACGAACTCACCGCCGGCGTGATCCGCATCGCGCGCGAGGAGTTCGGGCCGCTCGCCCCGATGGTGTTCCACGAGTGGGGTGTCGAATCGACCGAGGACATCGGTGCGATGGTGTTCGAGCTGGTCGAGGCGGGACAGTTGAGCGCCCGGCCCGAGGACACGATGGCCGACTTCGCGGCCGGCCGCATGGATTTGTTCGGCGCGCTTGCCGAACCCACCGACTCCGCACCGCCGCTCGGTCTCGACGCCTGACGGAGTGAACGCACTCGCCCGACTGTTCGGGCTGCTGCGGCCCTACCGGCTGCGGCTCGCCTTCGCCATTGCCTGCATGGTGGTCTACTCGCTCACCTCCACCGCGTGGCTCGCGCTCATCCAACCCTTCATGGGGGTGCTGTTCTCCGGCACGCGCGCCGCCCCGCCCCCCGCACCCGCCGCCCCGCCGCCACCGGTGTCGGCCGCGCCCCCGCCTGCACCGGCCCCGGCCCCGGCGCCGCCGCCGCCGAAGCCGGCGGTTGAAGCGGCGAAAAAAATCACCGACGCGATGGACGAGGAGGTCGCCGAGCAGGGCACCGTCGCAATCATGGCCGACCAGCAGGCCGTCGCCAAATCCGCCC
>JAYVCN010000196.1:0-3447 GCA_043749875.1 Candidatus Eiseniibacteriota bacterium
GCCCGCGCGGCGCACCGTGCCATTTGCCGAACACCACGATCGGCCGTTCCGCCATGACGTCAGGGACCGACGTGGGCTGGACGTCGTAGGCCTGGAACCCGTCGCAGGCGACGTGCACATTTGTCAGCAGCGGATACTGGACATACTTGCGAAAGCGCGCGGCGCTCGCCGCCGCCTGCTCAGGGTTCATCGCCACGAACGGCTCGCCCATGCCGGCCTTGGCGATCCCTTCGATCAAGTAGCGATTCACGCCGCTGCCGATCCCGAACGCGAACACGTTGGCGCGGCCGAGGTTCTCCCGAATGAACGTGAACACCTCGCGTTCGGCACCGATGTAGCCATCGGTGATGAGCAGGATGCTGCGCGAACGTTCGTCGTCGTCGCCAGGAATCGCCATGGCGCGCTGCATCGCGGCGAGCAGTTCGGTGCCGCCGCCGCCCTGCTGCTGGTCGATGAGCGAGACGGCCCGCGCGATGTTGGCAGGCGTCGCGGCCACGGAGCTCGACGACAAGAGCTGCGAGCCGCCCGAGAACAGCAGCACGTCGAACTTGTCGGTGGGGCGCAAATGACCGATCAGGTCGCGCAGCAGCGCCTTGGAGGTGTTGAGCGGAAAGCCCTGCATGGAGCCCGACACGTCCAAGACAAAGATGTACTCGCGCGGCGGGATCTCCTCGAGCGTCACCCGACGCGGCGGCTGGATGGTGGTGAGGAAGAAGTTCTCTTCTGGACCCTGGTAGAGTATGAGCCCGGACTGGATACGGTCACCCTCGAGCCGGTAACGCAGCACGAAGTCGCGATCGCCGCCCTCGCCCGCGCTCGGGTGCAGGGAGAACTGCACGCGCGAGGGCCCCGCCCATTGGGACAGGATCGGGTGCGACGGGCTCGCCAGCTCGTGGATCGGCATACCCGCGCTCACCACGCCATCCAGCGCCAGTGAGTAAAGCGGCGGCGTTCCTTCGGGCGTGTAGGGCGTCTTGATCCACGTGTCGGCGGTGGTCGCGACGGCGGCGGAGATCGTGGAGTAGCGCGGCCCGACAACCGTCGGGTAGACGAACTCGTACTCTCCCGCGGTGGGCACGAGCAACTCCGAATAGGACAGCTCCACGTCGATCTGCTGGCCGGGAATGATGTTCGCCACGTCCATGGTGAATACGTTGGGGCGCTGCTGCTCGAGCAGCGCGGCGTTCTTCCCGGCCCTCTTGGCCGCGACGAAGTCCTTGCGAGCCTGCTCGCGCTCCTTGATCCGCGCAACGACGCGCTCGTTCCCGATCGTCATGGTGAGCCCGTGCACGGCGGCGCGCGTGGAGGCGGGGAATACATACTTGGCGTGGATCGGCCGCGTGCCGTCGTTCTTGTATGTCTGCCGGACCGTCACGTCGGCGATCATGCTGGCGACGTTGACCGTGACGTGCGTGCCGAGCAGCGGCAGGCGATCGGTTCGCGAGTCGCCGCCCTCGACGAAGAAGTACGGCGACAGCGTGCGCTCGTTACTCTCTGACTCAGCTCGTGCGATGCCGGCGCACACCAGCATCACGAGGGGGACCACGAATCTCATGCGGCCGATACGTTCGGCGAATAGTGCATTGGACATGTTCCGCTCCTTTCGGTTGGACGGAGCGGAGAACTGCAAGCGGGGTGCCGGGCCATGCCATCGGACGGCGCCATGAAAACGTTGGGGTTACGGCCCGGGACGAATTCGAAGCGGACGTCGGTCGTGGGCCGGCGGACACGGTCTCGTGTCCGAGCCGACACAGGAGGTCCAGGTCGGCTCATTCCGGCCTCGGGCACATGGAGACCTCGGCATGCCGCGCATGCTTGAAATCATGTCTTGACGTATCCTTGACGCCCCTCTAGCGTTCAGTGCTCGCGTGTCCGACCAGAGGCGCGCAGGTCCCCCACCTCTTTTTGGGAGGTTTCAATGCGAGGTTCATGGGTCAGGGTTCTCGTCGTCGGGAGCATGCTCGCGGCGTTGGCCAGCGGCTGCTCGCGGCAACCCCGGATCACCGCGCCGTTGGTCGAAGAATCGTCCGGACGCGCCCCGCTCATCAATCGGGCCGTGGTCAGTCCGGCCGTCGTCGGCTCCTACATCGTGGTGTTCAAGGAGACGCTCGCCAATGTCGACGTTGCGGTGGCCGACCTCAAGGTCAAGCACGGCATCCAGCCTCAGTTCACCTACAAGCACGCGCTCAAGGGATTCGCGGGCAAGCTGACTCCGGCTGTCGTCGAGGCGCTGCGGAACGATCCGCGCGTCGCCTACATCGAGCAGGACCAGATCGCGCACGCGGTCGCCACGCAGACCAACCCGCCGTCCTGGGGCCTGGACCGCGTGGATCAGCATCCGCTTCCGCTCGACAACTCCTACACGTACAACCAGACGGGCGTCGGTGTCGACGCCTACTGCATCGATACCGGCATTCGTTTCACGCACGTCGACTTCGGCGGCCGCGCGGTGACCGGCGTGGACGAGATCACCCCGGGCGGTACTGCGGCGGACGGCAATGGGCATGGCACGCATACCGCGGGGACGATCGGTGGGGCGAGCTACGGCGTCGCAAAAGGTGTGCGCCTGATCGCGGTTCGCGTGCTCGACAACAGCGGCTCCGGCTCGTACTCGCAAGTTATCGCGGGCGTCGACTGGGTCACTGCCGATCACACGACGCGCCCCGCGGTCGCGAACATGTCGCTCGGCGGGCCGATCTCGGCCTCGCTCGATCAGGCGGTCCGCAACTCGATTGCCGATGGCGTGACCTATTGCGTTTCGGCCGGCAATTCCTCGGCGGACGTGTCCACTCAGTCGCCGGCCGATGTCGCCGAGGCGATCACCGTCGGCGCGACCGACATCAATGATGGGTTCGCGAGCTTCTCGAACTTCGGGGCGGGCGTGGACATCTCGGGGCCGGGCGTGAACATCACGTCGGCCTGGAACACGAGCGACGTCGCGACGAACACGATCTCGGGCACATCGATGTCTTCGCCGCACGTGGCCGGCGCTGCCGCCCTGTACCTCGAGGCGAATCCGACCGCGACCCCGGCCGCGGTGGCTTCTGGTCTCGTCGCCGCTGCGACCAGCGGCGTGATCACCGGCCTGCCCTCCGGCACGGCGAACCGGCTCCTCTACGCGCTCATCGCAGGTGGCCCGCCGCCGCCGCCGCCCGCCGCGCCGGTCCTCAGCTCGCCGCCGAATGGAGCAACCGGTGTCTCCACCAGCCCGACGCTGTCGTGGAACGCATCGTCTGGCGCGACCTCATATCGCGTCCAGGTGTCCACCAGCTCCGCCTTCACGACCACGGTCTACGACCAGTCGGGGATCGCGAGCACCTCGACGAATGTTTCGGGACTCGCGGCGACCACGGTCTACTTCTGGCGCGTGAACGCCACGAACTCGGGCGGTACGAGCGCGTTCTCGGCGGTATCCAGCTTCACGACCGGGGCCGGAAGCCCGCCGGC
>JAYVCN010000197.1:0-3914 GCA_043749875.1 Candidatus Eiseniibacteriota bacterium
TCCGTGCCGCCTCGCACCACACCCTCCGACCTGCAGGTTCGAGCGGCGTACTTCGCTGCCGACTTGCCGTCTGACCTCCCGCGGCGCACTCCTCCCGCGGGGGAGGCACCGTACACGCGTGGGATTCATCCGAGCATGTATCGGTCGCGGTTGTGGACGATGCGGCAGTATGCGGGCTTTGGCTCGGCGCGGCAGACGAATGAGCGGTTCCGGTACCTGCTGGCGCAGGGGCAGACGGGGTTGTCGGTGGCGTTCGATCTGCCGACGCAGATGGGCTACGACAGCGATCACTCGCTGGCGCGCGGTGAGGTGGGGCGCGTGGGCGTGGCGATCTCGTGCCTCGCGGACATGGAGGAGCTGCTCGCGGAGCTGCCGTTGGACCGCGTCACCACCTCGATGACCATCAATGCCACGGCGCCGCTGCTGCTGGCGTTCTACGTGGCGGTGGCGGACGCGCGCGGCACGCCGCGCGACCAGCTCGGCGGCACGCTGCAGAACGACATCCTGAAGGAGTACATCGCGCGCGGCACGTACATCTACCCGCCGCGGCCCTCGCTGCGGCTCATCACCGACGTGTTCGAGTTCACCGCACGCGAGGTGCCGCAGTGGAACAGCATCTCGGTCTCCGGCTACCACATGCGCGAGGCCGGCTCGACCGCGGTGCAGGAGCTGGCGTTCACGCTGGCGGACGGGCTCGTATACCTCGAGGCGGCGCGCGAACGCGGGCTCGACGTCGTGACCATCGCGCGACGCATGTCGTTCTTCTTCAACGCGCACAACCACCTGTTCGAGGAGGTGGCCAAGTTCCGCGCCGCGCGCAAGCTGTGGGCCGAGCTGCTCACCGAGCGCTTCGGCATCCGCGACCCCGAGGCGCGGAAGCTCCGCTTCCACACGCAGACCGCAGGCTCCATGCTGACCGCGCAGCAGCCGCTCAACAACGTGGTGCGCGTGACGCTGCAGGGGCTGTCCGCGGTGCTGGGGGGCACGCAGTCGCTGCACACGAACAGTTTCGACGAGGCGCTCGGGCTGCCGTCACAGGAATCGGCGCTGCTGGCGCTGCGCACGCAGCAGGTGCTGGCGCACGAGAGCGGCGCTGCCGACGCGGTGGACCCGCTCGCGGGCTCGTACTGGGTCGAAGCGATGACGGCGGAGCTCGAGGTCCGTGCGCGCATACTGATCGCCGAGGTGGACACGCGCGGCGGCATGCTGCAAGCGATCGCCGAGGGCTGGGTGCAGGAGCAGATCCACGAGGCTGCGTACCGTTGGCAGCGCGACGTCGAGAGCGGCGAGCGCGTCGTGGTCGGCGTGAACAGGTTCAGTGACGACCAGCCGGTGCCCGCACCGCCATTCCATCACGACCCCGAGGTCGAGCAGCGCCGCGCGGAGTTCCTTTCCGACTGGCGCGCGTCGCGCGACCGTGTGGCGTGCGACGCGGCGCTGCTCAAGTTGGACGCGGCCGCGCGCGGCACGACCAACCTGGTGCCGCCGATTCTCACGGCGCTCACCTCGCGCGCCACGCTCGGCGAGGTGTGCGACAGCCTGCGCGCCGTGTTCGGAGTGCATCGTCCGGGGGACAAGCCATGAGCGAGCACACCCCGCCCCCGGGCCACAGCGTGGCCGGAGGCCACGAAAGCTCTAAGGTCACCGCGCTCTCCCACATCGCCATCGCCGTCCGCGAGGCCGAGCCGCTGGCCCAGCTGCTGGTGACCGCGCTTGGCGCCACGCGCGGCAGCGAAGAACTACTCGACCAAGGCGCTCTGCGCGTGGTGTTCGTGCACCTGGGTCCCGTCACGCTGGAGCTGCTCGAGCCACGCTCGGCCGAACATACCGTCGCGAAGTTCCTCGACGCGCGTGGCCCGGGGCTCCACCACGTCAGCCTGGAAGTGCGCGATATCGTGGCGCAGCTCGCGCAGGCCAGGGCCGCCGGGGCTCGCCTGATCGACGAAGCGCCCCGTCCCGGTGCGCACGGCTGCCAGGTGGCGTTCCTGCACCCGAAGAGCTTCGGCGGAGTGCTGCTGGAGCTATCGCAGGGGCCTCCAACCGGTTCGGGTGAAGACCACCGCCGGACCTGACGATAACGACCTCGGTCCCTTCGGGTCGCCCCCGCGTGCGTACGGCGATCCGGGCAGCCAGATCCGAGGAACGTATGACTCTTGACCAGACGATCGCCGAACTGGACGCCCTGCGCGCCAAGGGCGCGGAGATCGATGAGCTGCTCGAGGCGGCGGTCCATCGCGTGCACCAGCTCGACACGCGGTTCCATTGGACGGGCATCTACGAGCTGTTCGGGGCCGATGTGCTCCGGCTGGGGCCGTTCATCGGCGCTCCCACCGAGCACTGCTTCATCGGCGTCGGCAAGGGCGTATGTGGCTCGGCGGTCGCGGAGAAGCGCAACATGAACATCCCCGACGTCAGCCTGCATGCCAACTACCTCGCGTGCAGCAGCGAGACCAAGTCCGAGCTGGTGATCCTGATCCGCTCGGGCGATGTCATCCACGCCCAGATCGACATCGACAGTCATGAGTTGGCGGCATTCGACGATGACGCCGTCGTGAAGGTGCAGCGCGTCGCCGACTGGCTGGCGCGCGCCTACGCCACGCGCGGCAGCTCCGCCGACCGGATCTGATCGGTCCCGGAACGCGATGACGATCCCGAGGCGTTCCCCGCTCGACGCTGATTCGTTTGAGCAACGGCTGCTCGCATTGCTCACCGCGGATTCGATGGAGCGGATCCTGGTCGAGGGCGCCGCGCTGCTCGGCGACATCGCCGGAACACAGGTCGCCGTGGCGCTCCGCGTCGACGCCGCCGCGAACGTCACGGAGGGCTGGTATCCGAATGCGAAAGCGGCGACGGGTCCGCACGCTCCGCTGCTGCGCTCGCTCGCTCTGGCGTCGCTGAATCCGGCGGCACCGCCGGTCAAGCGGCGCGGCGCGACGGATCGCGCGCGCGTCTGGATCCTGTCCGCGGGGGGTCACGCCCTGGGCGCGGTCAGCCTTGTGCTCCCCATCACCTACCGCCGCGGCACCGCACTCCAGCGCAGGCTCGATTGCGCCGCACGATTCGTCGCGGAGGCTCTCGCACGTTTCGCGCACAGCTCCGAACCGAGGCCGGAATCCATCGAGCAGGATCGCCTGTTCCGCCGGCTCGACCAGCAGGTACGAGTACTGGATGGCGAACGGCAGAAGTTCGCCGCGATCGTGAACCAGAGCGGCACCTACATGTTCGTCACCGATCCGCTCGGCGCGATCCGCTGGACGAACCGGGCCATGGGCCAGCGCTGGCAACCCAGCGGCGAAGGGGCGACGTGGATCGGCAGAACCTGCAACGAAGTGTGCTCCCGCATCGCCTCGGGTCCCTCGCCCGCGGCGTGTGGGAACTGCCCCGTGGCCCGTGCAGTGGTGCAGAACGATGTGGTGCACCATGAATTCCGCGAGTCGGGGGACGGCAAGGTGCACACGCTCTACTTGAGCGCGCTGCCGATCAAGGGCCTCGATGGGCAGCCGCAGGAAGTGCTGGTGATGATGCAGGACCTGAGCGACCTGGAGACCCTGCGCGAGAGCGAGGAGCGCTACCGCGTCATCACCGAGGCGGCGTCTGACGGCATCGTCACGATCGGCGAGGACGGGCTCGTCGTATTCGCCAACGCCGCCGTGGAACGGATCTTCGGACATTCTGCGCGTGAACTGATCGGTCAGCCGCTGACCCGGCTCATGCCGCCGGCCTTGGCGGATCGCCATCGAGCCAGCTTCGCCCGCTATCTGGGCACCGGCGAGAAGCGCATGGCCTGGGAGGGCGTGCAGGTCCCCGCGATCCACAGCAGCGGGCGTGAACTGACGATCGAGATGTCGTTCGGCGAGTTCAGCATCAATGGCCGCAGGCTGTTCACCGGCGTCCTGCGCGACATCACCGATCGA
>JAYVCN010000198.1:0-7184 GCA_043749875.1 Candidatus Eiseniibacteriota bacterium
GCCCCGCCGCGCGCTGACTCGGTAGCGCAGGCGGCTGCGCGAAGCGCGGCCAGGCGCCGCGTTGACGCCCGAGCAGAGCGCTCTCTATCTTGGCAACCACCCCGTCCTCCGCCGTGCCACTTAGGAGTGCCCAGCCATTCGACGCCTCGCGTGGAACGCCGTGATCGCGTTGCTGTCGTTCTCGCCGGCGCTCGCCGCTGGCCCACACACGCCGCTCGCCGTGGAATCGCTACCGCAGTGGTGGGCCGCCCCGGGGACGCCGGGCTTCGTGGATGACGCGGCCATGGGCACGTCGCTGCCGTTCGCGTATCTCGGTCTCGTGGCCGGCGGCGTGACGCTGCGCGATGGATTGCTGCCGGGCAACGCGCCGTGGCCGGGCGTCGATGAGATCCAGGCGCCGCTCGCCTGGTATGACTCCGCGGCGGTCGTGGTGGGTGAGCGTGCGGGCTGGAACGGGTTCTCGAGTTCGCTCGTGGAGTTGCGCGCGTTCGCGGAGCCGCCGCACGGCGGCAAACCGCGCGCAGCGTTCACGCTCGTCAACGGCTCCGCGTCGGTGGATCGTACCGGGCTCCTGCTGCAGCGTGGCGACCGCGGCAACTGGCTGCGCGGCGGGGCACTGGCCGAGGCGCGCGCCGGCACCGGCCTGCTTGGCCGGCGGGGGCAGCACCTGTGGTTCATGGAGCTGGGCCGTCGCCGCGGGGAGCAATCGTGGTCAGGAACGTTCTCCGAGCGCGGTGCGGCCAACACCACGCGGCGCGAATCGCAGTTCGTGGATGTATTTGGGGGCACGCGTCCGCCCTACGTCGGGTTCGAGGAGGCGGCGCGTGGGGAGAGCGGTGCGCTGGCGTGGAGCTGGGAGCACGCGGAGCGGAAGCTCGCCCTGACCCTGCGCCGGAGCCACGACCATCGCGAGTCGTTCGAATCGCCGATCACCGACGCGTTCACCATCTTCTCCGAGCGCGAGGCCCAGCAGAACACGCTCGAACTCGAAGCAGCGCGCGGCACAGCGGGACATGTGCACGGGCTGCGGCTCGAACTCGCGCAGGCCCAGGTCGTGCGCAGCGCCGACTTCTTGAGCCAGCTCCCGGCGCACACGGCGCAGCAGCGGACCGCATGGCTCGCGGCGCGGTTCGAACGCGCGTGGCTGCGTGGCACGCTCGAGGCGCAGGCGGGGGCAGGCTATGCCAGCGCGCCCGACCAGCCGCGGCAGCGACTTCAGGCTTCGCCCTCGCTGGTGTGGCGCGCGGGCCGGAGTGCGCAACGGTTGCGAGTGTACGCGGAGCGACTGGTGACACCGGTGTGGAGCGATCTGGCTCCGGGCGTGCGGGCGTTCACTCAGGACGCGTGGGTGGCGGGCTTCGAGCTGGCCGCGGGTGACTCCGCGCGGCGCTGGCTCGAACTCGGCGGGCTCGCCGCCGAGATCGGGGACCACGCGCTGATCACGCGCTGGCCGGTGCGCGAGTTGTCGCTGCGCTACGGCTGGACGCCGGATCCGGTGCGCACGCAGGACGCCATGGTCACGCTGGCGGCCGGCCTGCGGCACGGCGAGTTCGCGCTCGACGCATCGGGATTCGCGCGCGTTCGTCCCCGCGCGCAACTGTCCGCGCAGCTGGATCCCGCGGTCGGCGGTCGGGCCACGGCCGAGGCTGGGTTCCGCGTGTTCGCGGGCGACCTGGGGGTGAAGCTGCGGCTCGAGGGGGCGTGGGTCGGCGCGCGCGAGAACGCGTCGCTTCCCGAATACTTCGTGCAGCCACGCCCGCTTGCGGGCTACGCAACCTATGCTGGCTCGCTGGCGCTGACGCTCGGGGATGCGCGCATCGTCCTGTCCGGGACGCAGCTGGAAGCGCAGGCGCATCCACAGATCTGGACCGACCTCTCCAGCCCGTTCCCGGGCACGCCCGCGCTGGGCTCGGGTCGCCAGTTCCGTATCGAGCTGGCGTGGCCGTTCTTCAACTGAGCATCCTCAACACGAGCACGGTGAACCGAGCCAGATGAGCTGAATCACCCACGCACCGCAGGCCTCCGGATTTCCGCCCCCCAGCTTTACCGCCCCTCGGTCTCCGCCCCCTCAGGGTGTACATGTCCGGACTCACCGACGCTGAGCGCCGCGGCGCACGCGTTCTGGCGGTGCTGCTTGTGTTAGGCACGCTCACCGACCTGGTGCGCGCACAGTATCCGCAGTGGGTCAGTCTGCCGCCCGCGGTCGGCGCGCCCACGGCTCCCGCGCCCATGGCGCCGGGCGAGTCCCCGACCCCCGCGCGTCCGGTGGCTCGAGCGCCAGCCCAGGCGCCGCTCGACCTCAACGCGGCGACGGCGGCCGAGCTCGATGCGCTGCCCGGGATCGGGCCAGTGCTCGCGGCCCGCATCGTGGAACATCGTCGCCAGCACGGTGCGTTTCGTAGCGTCGAGGAGTTGCTCTCGGTTCAAGGCATCGGGCCGCGACTGCTCGCCCGCTTGCGGCCGGCGTTGCGCGAGCCACCCGGATGATGCAGCGCGCACGGCCTGCAATGGCCGGATGCAACTGGCGAAGCGCGCGACCCGTGCGGAATTCGGTTCAAGGTCGCAACCCGGACGCCCGATAACCTGTGCGAGCCGGGTCCGCGCTGCAGTTGGCGCGTTCCCCGGCGTGCCGTCTGCACGGCATGGCCATTGCCTGCACGACGGTGGCTTCGCGTCCGCTTGGCAGCCGCTCGAATACCGGCCGACTCGGTTCTCGCTTCCGCCCGTCCGGCAACTTCCTTTGCGGGGAACTCCGTGGTCGAAGACCTCAGCCAGAAGCTGCTCCAGGCGCACCTCGTCGACGAGACTGCCCTGCAGAAGGCCGCGCAACAGCAGAAAACGGCTGGCGGCTCGCTCACGGGCAATCTCGTCAAGATCGGGGCGCTGTCCGAGGACCAGTTGCTGGAGTTCCTGTCGAAGCTGTACGGCTGTCCGCCCATCGACCTCAAGGGATTCGAGCCGGACCCGGCGCTGACGCGGCTCCTGCCCGGCGACGTCGCCACCAAATTCATGGCGCTGCCGGTGTCGAAAAGCGGCCGCAAGCTGATCGTGGCGATGGCCAATCCCTCGAACATCTTCGCGCTCGACGACATCAAGTTCATCACCGGCTACGAGGTCGAGCCGCGCGTCGCTTCCGACGTGGCGATCAAGAGGGCGCTCGACCGCGCCTACGACTCGGCGGGCACCATGGCCGATGTCATGAAGGGCTTTGAAGAGGACTTCGCGGTCGTCGAGGAGGAGGAGACCAACGAGTCGGATGGCATCGGCCAGATGGACGAGGCGCCGATCGTCAAGCTGGTCAACTCGCTGATCGCCGACGCGGTGCGCAAGGGTGCGTCGGACATCCACATCGAGCCGTACGAGAAGACCATGCGCGTGCGCTTTCGCATCGACGGCGCACTGCAAGAGATGATGGCGCCGCCCTACAAGTTCAAGGCGGCCATCACGTCGCGGCTCAAGATCATGGCCGACCTGGATATCGCCGAGCGCCGTGTCCCACAGGACGGGCGCATCAAGATCAAGGTCGTCAACCGCACCATCGATCTGCGCGTCAACTCGCTGCCCACGATCTTCGGCGAGAAGATCGTCATGCGTATCCTCGACAAGACCAATCTCAACATCGATCTGCAGAAGCTGGGCTTCGAGCCGGCGAGCATGAAGGACTTCATCTCCGCGATCCTGAGCCCGTATGGCATGGTGCTGGTGACCGGCCCGACGGGCTCCGGCAAGACCACGACGCTGTACTCCGCACTGTCGCGCGTGAACACGCCGATGGTCAACGTCATGACCGCCGAGGACCCGGTCGAGTACAACCTCGACGGCATCAACCAGGTGCTCGTGAACGACGGCGTGGGTCTGTCGTTCGCCGCCGCGCTCAAGGCATTCCTGCGGCAGGACCCCAACATCATCATGGTTGGCGAGATCCGCGACATCGACACCGCCTCGATCGCCACCAAGGCCGCGCTCACGGGGCACCTGGTGTTGTCCACATTGCACACCAACGACGCCCCGAGCGCCGTCGGCCGTCTCATCGACATGGGCATCGAACCGTTCCTCGTCGCGTCCTCGGTCAACCTGATCCTGGCCCAGCGCCTCGTGCGCAAGGTGTGCGCGCACTGCCGCAAGCCGGCCGAGCTCACCGACGAGGTGCTCGAGGAGTTGCAGATGGAGCGCTCGCTGCTTGCGGGCGCGACCATCGTCGAGGGGACCGGGTGCGTGGACTGCAACAACACGGGCTACCGCGGCCGCGCCGGCGTCTACGAGGTCATGGCCATCACTCCCGTGATCCGGGACCTGATCCTGCAACGCGCGTCCGCGATCGAGATCAAGCGCACGGCGATCGAGGGCGGGATGCTCACCCTGCGACGCGACGCGATCATGAAACTGAGGCGGGGGGTCACCTCCGTGGAAGAAGTCCTGAAGGAAACCGCACCCGACAAGCTGTAGGCCCAACCCGACAACGGAGACGAGCGAATCATGGCGGAACTGACCCTGCGGCAACTGCTCGAGGACATGGTGCAGCGACGAGCGTCGGACCTGCACCTCACCGCCGGCGTGCCACCCGAACTGCGTATCGACGGCGCCATCACGCCCACGGAGTACGAGGTGTTGACGCCGGAGAAGTGCATCGCGCTGGCCTACAGCGTGCTTTCGAACGAACAACGCAAGCGGTTCGAGACCACGAAGGAGCTGGACTTCTCGTTCGGGGTGAAGGGGCTGTCGCGCTATCGCGCGAACGTGTACCTGCAGCGCGGCGTGGTGTCGATGGCGATCCGGCAGATCCCCTACGAGATCATCGCCATGGAGAAGCTGGGGCTGCCGCCGATCGTGCGCGAGTTCACGAACCGCCAGAAGGGCCTGGTGCTGGTCACCGGTCCGACAGGCTCCGGCAAGTCGACGACACTTGCGGCGATGCTCGACAAGATCAACGGCACGCGGCAAGCGCACATCATGACCATCGAGGACCCGGTCGAGTACATCCACCATCACAAGAAATGCATCGTCAACCAGCGCGAGGTCGGCGCCGACACGGCGTCATTCCCGACTGCGCTCAAGTACGTGCTGCGCCAGGACCCGGACATCATCCTGATTGGTGAGATGCGAGATCTCGAGACCATCGAAGCGGCGCTCACCATCGCCGAAACAGGCCACTTGGTGTTCGCCACGCTGCACACGAACTCCACCTACGAAGCGGTCAATCGCATCGTGGATGTGTTCCCGTCGGACCAGCAGAAGCAGATCCTCACCCAGCTTGCGTTCACGCTCGAGGGCGTCGTGACGCAGCAGCTGATCCCGCGCAGCCGCGGTACGGGACGCGTCATGGTGTCGGAGGTGCTGGTGTGCACCCCGGCCATCAAGGCGATCATCCGCGAGGCCAAGGTGCATCAGATCTACAGCCTCATGCAGGCGGGCCAGAAATACGGCATGCAGACCATGAACCAGGGACTGCTGCAGGCCGTGCTCGATAAGCAGCTCACCCCCGAGGATGCCATGGACCGCAGCACGGACCGACTGGAGCTGGAAGGCATGCTCCAGAAGGTCCTGCGGCCGGCGGCCTGAACGGAGGACGATCATGGCAGTGTTCGTATGGAAGGGGCGCACCCTCGCGGGGGAGGCGCAGACCGGGGAGATCGAGGTCGTCCGCCAGGAAGAGGCGCTCGAGCTGCTGCGCAAGAAGCGCATCCTCGTCACCTCGCTGCGGCCCAAGGCGGGGGGATTCCGGCTGCCCAAGTTCGGCGGTTCGGGGGTCACCACCAAGGACCTGGCGATCTTCACGCGCCAGTTCGCGACCATGATCTCGGCCGGCCTGCCGCTCGTGCAGTGTCTCGACATCCTCGCCAAGCAGGCGAGCACGCCCTCGTTCGGCCGCGTCATCACCGATACGACGCGTGAAGTCGAGGCGGGCTCCACGCTATCCGACGCGCTCGGCAAGCACCGCGACGTGTTCGACGACCTGTTTCGCAACATGGTCGCGGCCGGCGAGGCCGGCGGTGTGTTGGACGAGATCCTGATGCGCCTCGCGACCTACATCGAGAAGGCCGACGCTCTCAAGCGCAAGGTGCAGAGCGCGCTCGTGTACCCGGCCGTGGTGCTCACGGTGGCCATGGGCGCCACGTCGTTCATGCTCATCTTCATCATCCCGACGTTCGCGAAGATGTTCACGGACTTCGGCGGTGAGCTGCCGCTGCCGACCAAGATCGTGCTGATCTTCTCGGACCTGCTCGTGCACTGGTGGTGGGCGGCACTGCTGGCGATGTTCGCCGGATTCGTGGCGTTCCAGCGCTTTTACGCCACCGAAAACGGCATGCGCGCCGTCGACGGCTTCATGATCAAGATGCCGGTGCTCGGCGATGTGCTGCTGAAGGGCGGCGTCGCCCGCTTCACGCGCACGCTCGGCACGCTGATCGCGTCGGGCGTGCCCATCCTGGGCGGGCTCGAGATCACCGCGCGCACCGCGGGCAACAAGGTCATCGCCGAGGCCATCATGAGCGCACGCGCCTCGATCCGCGAAGGCGAGACCGTGGCCGCGCCGCTCAAGGCATCCGGCGTGTTCCCACCCATGGTGACGCAGATGATCGCGGTCGGCGAGCAGACGGGCGCACTCGACGAGATGCTCACCAAGATCGCCGTGTTCTACGAGGCGGAGGTCGACACGGCCGTGGACACGCTGACCTCGATCATCGAGCCGGTCATGATCGTGGTCATGGGCGGCATCGTCGGCGGCATGGTCGTGGCCATGTACCTGCCGATGTTCAAGCTCATCAACGTCGTCGCGGGCGGGAACTGACGTGCCGAACCGCCCCGCCATGCGCCCGGATCGCACGACCGGGGCCCCGACGGGCCCCGGCTCGCGCGCGCTCGGCTGGGGCTCGCTGCGCCACCTCGTGGTGGGTCGCATGCTGGTCGCGACGCTCGCGCTGCCTTCGGGGCTGCTGCTGCGCCCCGACGTCACCGACCGGCCGGTCACGCTGCTGGCGCTGGCACTCGCGGCGGTGGCCGGGGTGTCGGTGGCGTGGATCCTCGGCTGCCGGCTGGGGCGCGGGCTGCTGGCGCAGACGGCGGCCCAACTCGGCATGGACCTGGTGCTGGTCACCTGGCTCGCCGCCTACACCGGCGGACGCGGCAGCCAGTTCGTGCTGTTTTATGTCCTGGTCGTGATCACCGGCGGCGTGCTCGGGCGCATC
>JAYVCN010000199.1:0-15510 GCA_043749875.1 Candidatus Eiseniibacteriota bacterium
GCAGCCGACGCGCGCGCCCCACAGCACCGCGGCGAGTGAGGCATAGAGCATGGCGCCGCCCGGCTGCCCCATGCGGGTGCGGCCGTCGGCGAACACCACATCGTCCACCAACAGGTTGCCGAGCAGGACGAGGTCCGGGGTCACGGGCGTAGACTCAGGCTCGCGCCAAGGAGGAAAACGCCGCGGCCACTGCGCGCACGGCTTCAGTGTCGAGCGGGTTGGACCACACGCCGCCCTGCTTCACCGACGAGCCCACGATGAAGCCATGCGCGTGGGCGTAGTTCGCCAGGTTCTGCGGCGTGAGTCCCGAACCCACGAGCACGGGCAGGCCGCAGCCTGCCACCGCTGCGCGCACGTCGCCGGGCGAAGTCGGCTCGCCGGTGGCGGAGCCGGTCACGACCACACCGTCGGCGAGGAAGAACTCCGCGCCCCGTGCGGTCTCGGCCAGCGACACGTCGGCGGTGATCGCGTGCGACGAGTGCTTCTTCTTGATGTCGGCGAACACGCGCACGCGCTCGGCGCCGATCGCGCGCCGGTAGCGCAGCAGTTCGCCGGCGCAGGAGTCGATGAGTCCCTCATCGGCCACGTGCGCGTAGACGAAGCCCTCGACGCGCACGAACTCGGCGCCACACGCGTGCGCCACCGCTAGCGCTTCGCGATTCGCGGCCGCCAGCACCTGCACGCCGAGCGTGAGCCCGGTCTCGCGCTTGATCTCGCGCCCGATCACCGCCATGGCGGCCGTGACCTCCGGCCCGACGCCCCTCTTGAGATACGGCCGGTCGTGCATGTTCTCGATGGCGATCGCGGTGAACCCCGCGTCCCGGTAGGCCCGTGCTTCTGCGACCGCGTGCCGCACGAGTTTTTCCACGGAGTGGTGCGCGGTCGGCGAGCCGGGGAGTGCGCCCACGTGCACCATGCCCACGAGCGCACGCGGGGCTCCGAACAGTTGCGCGAATGCCTGGCGAGGTTCCGTTGGAGGTTCCATGAGCATCGCAGCGTAGGGAACGAGGGGTGCGCGGCGCAATGCGCCGTGGGTGGCAGACAGCGGACCGCGTGGGAACTGGGTCTCGCGTCCCCGCCGACCTGACGCGCATATGACTTGCGCAGGCGGGCCGGAGGCGGATAGCGTTCGCGACGTTTCTCATGGAGGAGGTGCGCAATGTCCAGGGATGAGGAATTCGCCATGACGCTCGTTCGCAGTCTTGTCGTGCTCGCATGCATCGCACTGCTCACTCCCAGCCCGGCAGCAGCGCGCACCGATGCGCCCGCGCGTCCGTACGTGCTGGTGCTCGGCATCGCGCAGGACGGCGGCATCCCGCAGGCCGGGTGCCGGAAGAGCTGCTGCACGAGCGGTCGCCATGAAACCGTGGCGAGCCTGGCGTTGGTGGAGCCAGCGGCGCACCGCTGGTGGCTGTTCGACGCCACGCCCGACTTCACGGCCCAGCTCGCGCGGGTGGCGGCCGAGGCGCCGGCGTGCTCGTTGGCCGGCATCTTCCTGACGCACGCGCACATGGGGCACTACACCGGGCTCATGAACCTGGGGCGCGAAGCCATGGGCGCGCACGACGTGCCGGTGTGGGCCATGCCGCGCATGACCGAGTTCCTGTCCAGGAACGGTCCGTGGGACCAGCTCGTGAGCCTGCACAATATCGCGCTCAAGCCGCTGCAGGCCGACACCACGGTGACGTTGAGCGACTCGCTCAACGTGACCCCGTTCCTCGTGCCACACCGCGACGAGTATTCCGAGACCGTCGGCTATCGCATCGCGAGCAATCGCGGCGTGGTCGTGTTCGTGCCCGACATCGACAAGTGGGAGCGGTGGGACCGCAAGGTCGAGCTGCTCGTGGCGCACGTGAACGCCGCCTACGTGGACGGCACGTTTTTCGACGACCACGAGCTGCCCGGGCGCGACATCAGCAAGATCCCGCACCCTTACATTGTAGAATCGCTCGAGCGCTTCGCCTCGCTACCGGATGCTGCGCGGGCGCGCATCCACTTCATCCACCTGAACCACACGAACCGCGCCGCGATCGCGGGCACGGCTGAGCGCAAACGTGTCGAGGCGGCGGGTCTGCGTGTGGCGCGTGCGGGGGAGCGCACGGAGTTGTGAGGACAGGCTTCACCGCCCCCACCACGCGTCCACGCCGGCGACGACCTCGGGCAGGTTCGTGACCGGGTCCGGGTAGCCCTGCTTCCAGGTCGCGTCGATGCCGAGCGGGCCGCGGCACACGGTCCACGCTCCGCGCGTCTCGGTCTGCGCCGGGATGAGATCACGTGCGCAGTCGAAGCGCGTGAAGATGCCCCACAGCAGCAGCTCGTCGTCGTCGAGCGGCACGTCCTCGCTGACCACGGCGAGCAATTTGATGCCGGCGTACTCGGGCCGGCGCACGAGGGACTCGACCACCGCGCGGCCCTCGCTCGCCGCCTGCACCACCAGCGTGCCGCCCCAGCGCAGCGCAGAAGCCCTCACACGCGGGTCGAACGCTCGCGGGTCGGCGACCCGCTCGAGCAGCGGGGACGCCGGCCGCTCGGCCGTGGCGCTGCCGCCGGACGAGCCCACCGCGCGCGCGTGTGATTGCGCGTCGATCACCAGCTTGCTGCCGAGGTTCATGCGCCCGCTGGTGAAGTCGAGCGTATCGAGCGGCACGCCCGGCACCAGTAGGAAGTCCTCAGCCGGGTCGAAGTGGCGTGCGATGGCCTCGAACACCTGGCGGCGGTCGCGCGGGTTCACGTCGGCGTCCACCAGCACGATGACCTTGGTCAGCGACAGTTGCCCGGTGCCCATCAAGCCGAGCGCGGTCTTCATGCCTTCCTTGGCGTAACGATTCTCCACAGCGACCACGAGCAGATTGTGGAACCCGGCCTCGAAGTAGGCCCACAGGTCCACGATCTCCGGGTGGATGACTTTCAACACGCCGGTGAACATGTCCTGCACCGCCTCGCCCATGTACTTGTCCTCCTGCGGCGGCTTGCCGACCACGCTGGCCTGGAACACCGGCGCGCGGCGATGCGTGACGCTGCGCACGTGGAACACCGGGAACGGCGCGGCGTGCGAGTAGTGCCCGAAGTGGTCGCCGAACGGGCCCTCGCTGCGACGCTCGCCCGCGGGCACGATGCCCTCGATCACGAACTCGGCGTCGGCGGGCACGCGCATCCGGAGCGTGCGCGCGTTCGCGAGCCGTGTCGGACGTCCGCGCAGGAATCCTGCAAACGCCAGCTCGTCGATGCCCTCGGGAAGCGGCGCCACGGCCGACAGCAGCGTGGCGGGATCCGCGCCAACGGCCACCGCCACCTCGAGCGACTCGCCACGCTTCTCAGCTTTGTGGAAATGGAAGCCGCCGCCCTTGCCGATCTGCCAATGCATGCCGGTGGTGTGGCCGTCGTACACGTGCATGCGATAGATGCCGAGATTGCGTTTGTGCGTGTCGGGGTCCTCGGTGAACACGAGCGGGAACGTGACGAACCGCCCGCCGTCCTGCGGCCACAGTTGGAGGATCGGCAGTGGCGCGAGATCAGCTCCCAGCGAAAGCTCCTGTGCGGGTCCGGCGCCGACGCTTGCGAGACGTGATGCCAGCACGCGCCCCGCGTGGCCGCGCAATCCCCACAGCTCGCCGATGCCCTTGGGCGGGAGCGCGTGGAAGATCTCCTCGATCTGCGCGCCCACCGCGCGCGCGGTGCGCCCAAGCGCCCATTCGATGCGTCGCGTGGCAGCCAGCACGTTGACCGCGAGCGGGAAGCGAGCGCCGCGGACTTTCTCAAATAGCAACAGTGGCCCCTGCACTCGAGCCTCGCGGCACGCGATCTCGGTGACCTCGTAGCGCCAGTCCACCTCGCGCGTGATGCGTTTGACGTCGCCCTTCGCGTCGCACGCCGCGATGAACTCGCCCAGCGAGCGGAAGCTCACGCGCGCGCCCGCGCGCGGCGCACGACGTGCGGGGTCGCTCGAGCCTGAGCGCTCACTCGAGCTCGCTCTCGCGCCAGCCCTCGCCCGCCGGCTCGCCGAGCAGGTGCAGCACCTTGTCCGTGAACCCGGACACCAGCTGCGACAGGTCGGTGGGGTTCCGATACCACGGCGGCGACACCGGCATGATCACCGCGCCCTCGCGCGAGAGCCGCAGCATGTTCTCGAGCGCGATGCCGGTCAGCGGCGTCTCGCGCACGCACACCACCAAACGCATCCGCTCCTTCATTGCGACCGCCGCGGCGCGCGTGATGAGCGTGTCGGCGATGCCGGCGGCGAGCTTGGCCAGAGTCGACACGCTGCACGGCAGGATCACCATGGCGTCGTAACGATTGCTGCCGGAGCTGAAAGGCGCGGCCAGGTCGTCGTCGCGGAAGATCTTCTTAACGTGCGGCTCGAGGTCGGCGGGCTTCAGACCCAGCTCGCTCTGCAGCACGTGCCGCGCCCAGTCGGACAGGACCAGGAACTTGTCGCCCGGGCAGCGCTTCGCGAAGTCGACTCCATAAGCTGCGCCGCTCGCACCGGTCATCGCGATCAGGTAGCGCGCCACGTCAGAATCCTCCGCTCGCCATACGTGCGCTCAAGACCGTGGCCAGCACCATGAATCCCACGGCCACGTTGGTCTTGAAGAACGCGAGGTTCACGTCCTCGGCCCAGTGCTGTTCGAGCCACAGCAGCAGCACCGTGCCCACAAAGCACGCGCCCGTGGCAACCGCCCAGGCCGGGCTCGGCGTGCCGCCGGCGAACGCCACGCGCCACGTCGCGGGGCCGAGCGCCGCCATGGCGGCCAGGTGCAGCATCCACGACACGCGCAGCGCGCGCGCGCGGCCGAGCCACACCACCATGCTTCGCACACCGTGCGTGCGGTCGAACGCCTCGTCGAGCGTGGCGTAGATGATGTCGAACCCGGTCACCCAGCCGAATGCGAACGCGGCGAGCGCGAGCGCCGTGCCACTGTCGCGCAGGTCGGCGTGGGCCGCGGCGAATCCCGCCAGCGGCGCCAGCGCCAGCGCCGCGCCGACTCCGGCGTGGCAGAGCGGCGTGAAGCGCTTGAGGTAGGGATAGAGCGTGAACACCCCGAGTGGCACGAGCGCGACCCGCAGGTACCACGGACCCAGTGCCGCGCAGGCCGCCACGTACACCCCCGAGCTCACCGCCAGCAGCACCAGCGCCTCGGCCAGCTTCATGCGACCCGCCGGCAGTTCGCGCGCGAGCGTGCGCGGGTTGCTGGCGTCCATGCGCCGGTCGATCACGCGGTTGAGCGTCAGCGCCGCGGTGCGCGCAGCGACTGCCGCCACGGCCACCAGCACCCAGCGCAGCGCGGGGAGCGCCGGCCCCGCGACCGAGAACACGCCGGCGAGGATGAGTGGCAACGAGAACAGCGTGTGCTCGAAGCGCACGAATGAGGCGTACGTGCGCAGGCGGCCGGGGGCGGGGATGGCGGGGGCGGAGGACATTGGGAGTGGCGCGCGGGCGGGAGCCCGCCGCGGCCGGGCAGTCTAGCGGCGTTCGGCGGGGGGACCAACCCGCTGGCCGTGCGCGGCCGATCCGGATCGATCGTGGTGCCCGCTTGTTCACCCGCACCGAACTCGCGCACAAGCCTACCGCCCGATGTATCAGCAGCGGGGGTGCATGCACTTATCTAGTAGGCAGCCGAAGTCCAAACATCGATTTCGGAGAGAGAAGCACCTCAACCGGGTCCTCAAATACGACGGCATCCATGGGAAGTCCCCCGGCTTCCCGCCGTCCTCGGCGGCTCCCACCCACGCGCCGGTTCGCTTCCGCGAGCCGGCGCGCCGCCGTTCCCGCCAGCACGCTCCCGCGGGAGAACTCGCTGCGCGGTCCGGCACCGCGCCGGTCAAAGGTCGCTGGCACCCCCCGACCGCCTGTGGTCGAATCTCCGCCTCGACCATGCGCCGCCCACTACTGATCCTGCCCGCGCTGTTACTGCTCGCGCTCCCGCATGCGGCTGCGGCCCGCACGCCCGTGCTGGACGTCCCGGGCGCGGCCCGCGCCGGCCAGCGATTGGAGATCAGCTGGGACGGCCTGCCCGGAGACGTGCGCGAAGTCGAGTTGGAGTTGAGTCTCGATGGCGGTCGCTGGGTGCGCATCTCGCCCGAGCTCGAAGCCCGCGATGGCAGCTACCACTGGAGCGTGCCGGCGCTGACCAGTGCGCACGCCCGTCTGCGGCTGCGCGCCGGTGGCGATGGCTTCGAGGGCGCGGTCGCGGCGAGCAGCGCGTTCCGGATCGAGTCGCGTGAGCCGGCGCGCGGCTCCTGCTCGACCACTCTGGATTGGTGGCGAGTCGGTGAGCACGTCGCGACCCCCGGCTGGGCGCAGGGCCAGCCTGCGGCGACATTGTCGGCCGAACGCACCGCCGGCGTGGCCGAACCCGACTCACGTTCGCGGGCTTTCGCACACTCCCCGTCCAGCGTGCAGGCTCCGCTCGACGAACGCATCGCGAACGCCGCACCCAGCACCGCGACGACGGACCCCGCCGCCGCCCGCCGCTACCCGATGCGCCGCTGATCTCCCGTCGTCTCGTCCGCGCTCGCGCCGCACGCGCGACCGCGTCGAACGACGTGCCGCATCACGACGGAGAGATCGTCCACGCATCGCCCGATTCGCGCCCATGCGCGCGTGATCGCGAGCGCGCTCGCCGTGCTCGCGCAGGAGAGCTTGCCATGACTGGGATACGTAGGGTGTCGTCCGTTGTCGGCTTTGCGTTCATGATGCTCCTGTCCGGGATCGGAGCGGCTCGCGCGCGGACCATCAGCGGAACGGTGTCGAGCGGCGGCCATGCGATCGTCGGTGCGACGGTGCGACTTCTGGAGCTGGATCGCGTCGGGCACACCGGCGCTGACGGACAATTCAAATTCGCCAACGTACCGAAGGGAACGTATCGCATCTTTGCCAGCGTCATCGGCCATGCCTCGGCGACGAACGTCGTCGAAGTCGCGGGCGAGGAGGCGAAGACTTCGTTCGATCTCAAGATCTCCGCGATCCCGATCGAGGAGATCGTCGTTTCGGCGTCACCCTATCCGCGCGCTGCGGACGACCTGTACCAGTCCGCCGAGTCCAAATCGCAGGTCGACTTCGTGACCGGCCCGGGCATGAGCTTTGCGGAAAAAATCTCCGATCTGCCCGGAGTGAACGTACGCGGGAACGGCTCCGCGCCGAATCGTCCGGTACTGCGCGGGCTCTCGGATAACCGGGTCCTGGTGCTCGAGAACGGACTGCGCAACGGCGACATCGCCACCTACGATCCGGCGCATGCGACGCCGATCGAGGCGATGGGCATCTCGCAGATCGACGTGGTCCGCGGTCCCGCGAGCATCCTGTACGGGCCGAGCACGATCGGCGGGCTGGTCAATGCCATCACGAACGTGGTCCCGAACCTCTCGGACCGGGCGGTCTCCGGCACGGTCGCGGTCGAAGGCAACTCGGTGAGCGACCAGTACAGCGGCTACTTCAACACCGTTTTCAGCAGCCGCAACCAGGCGTTTCGAGTCTCGGCCGGCGGGCTGCACTCGCAGGACATCCGCATCCCAGCGACCGACGCGACGGATCCCGAGACCGGGCGCATCTTCCATCTCGACCGCATGCCGCAGACGTTCGACCACAGCCACGAGGAGGGCGTGGGCTACACCGTCCAGGGCGGGTTCGGATCGCTCGGTATCGGCGGGAAGCATTTCGAGATGAACTACGGTATTCCCGGCGTGCCGCCGAACCCGGATTTCGACGCAGCCACCTCGCGCATCGCGCAGCGGCGGAACACCGTCGAACTGCACGGCCTGTTCACGCAGGGCGGCTCGTTGTGGAAGCAGTGGCGGCTCGATGCCAACTACAACGACTACAACCACTCCGAGTTCCCGACGGCGCAGGACCCCATCACCGGCGAAGTCTCGGACCCGCAGGCGAACCACTTCCACAAGCGCGCCTTCAACGGCGTGCTGCAGCTGCAGCATCGCCCGGTCGGCAAACTCCACGGCGTGGTCGGGCTGTGGACGAACCTCGAGGACCTGACCATCGACGGGGATCAACCGCTCGGCCCGAACTCGCTGACCAGTGGCTTTGCGGCCTACGCGTTCGAGGAGCTCGCCGCGGCTGAGAATTCGAACCTGCAGGCAGGCGTGCGGTTCGACTACAACAAGATCCAGACGAACCCCAGCGCCACCTCGACCGACTCCGTGTTCCAGACGCTCGAGACTGCGCGGCTGACGAATGCGGTGACGGCCTCGATCGGCGCGATCCAGCGATTCAGCTCGCAGCTGACGGGGTCGGTGAGCCTGGCGCGTTCATTCCGCGCACCCACCGTGCAGGAGCTGTTCGCAAACGGACTCGACGCCGCGAGCGGGACCTATTCGGTCGGCACCGCCAGCCTGGGCTCGGAGACAGGATTCGGCGCCGACGCCTCGATCAAGGGCCGCTTCACCAACGCCGCGTTCGAGCTCTCGCCGTACGTCAACATCATCCAGCATTACATCTTCGGGTTCCTGCGCGGCGACACGATCCAGGCGTTCCCGGTGCGACAGTTCGCCGCCACCGACGCGCGCCTGGTCGGCTTCGAGGCGAGCCTCACGCTCCAGCCGATGAACCATATCGCCCTGCGCGCCAGCTCGGACTACGTGAACGCTCAGGACACCCGGGCGGACGTGCCGCTACCGTTCACGCCGCCGTTGCGCGGCCTGCTCCGGGGCACGTACCAGGACGAACACCACATGGGGATGATCGAGTGGCGTGGCGCCGCCGACCAGACCCGGCTCGGCGAGGGCGACACGCCGACGAAGGGTTACGGCATCGTCAATCTCGGCGCGGGCGTCCGTTTCGCGAGCGGCTCGACGACGCATAACTTGAGCCTGCACTGCGATAACCTGTTCGACCGCGTCTACCGCGACCACCTGTCGGTGATCAAGGACTTCGTCCCGCAACCCGGGCGGGGAGTCCGGCTGAACTACGAACTGTTGTTCTGAGCGAAACCCGTGGGGCAGGCGGCAAGCACGCGCGGCGCATCGGGCAGTCGGCCCCCGATGAACGACCCCCTCCGCGGCCCGCGGCCGCCGCCTGTTCCCACGGCCATCTTTTACAGGAGGCCCATCGCATCCCGGCGCCCGCGGAGTACTCGGCGCCGGAAGACTCCTGGCCTCCTGAAAGTCTTCGTCAACCAACTGCCGCCACCCGGCGTGGTCGGTACTCGCTTCCTCGGATCGGCCCCCGATTGCGACCTCTGGTCACGATGCACGAACCAACGCCCGGCGGCGGTCGGAGCCTCGCGGCTCCGGCTGAGCGTCATTGCAAACGCAGGGCCAGTCGCTCGCTCGCAGGGACCTGCCCACATTGCAGGCACTTAGGACACCGGCCCCGCGCTGCCCCGTCGGCATTTCGACGGCAGCGTGACGCCAGCGACGCGGGCGCGGGAAACCCGACCGCCGCTCGCCGGACGACGGCGTGCTGGTCGGGGCCAGCCACTGCTCGCGGCCGGCCGCGCCCGGCCACATTTATATGTTGACGCGCTGCACGTCTGTGCAGTAAGGTGCTGGACGTGCCAGGTTCGCGTCGCGGACCTATTCGAGAAGGACCTCAAGATGCTCAATGACCGCGCCCGAGAGATCCATTCGTTCATCCAGCGCTTCCGCCGTGAGAAGGGTTCGGCTCCGACCATCCGCGAGATCGGCCGGCAGTTCGAGATCTCGTCCACGAACGGCGTGCGCTACTACCTGAACCTGCTCGAGAAGGCGGGTTATATCCGCCGCACGGGCGGCATCTCGCGTGGCATCGGACCTTCGAGCGCCACCGCGACGGCAGGCATTCCGGTGCTTGGCCGCGTCGCCGCGGGCCAACCGATCCTCGCCGAGGAGAACTGGAGCGGATCGCTCGAGCTCACCGACCTGTTCGGCCAGACCGAGCAGCTGTTCGCACTTCAGGTCCGCGGCGACAGCATGATCGGCGCGGGCATCCTGCAGGGGGACTACGTCATCGTCCAGAAGCAGGAGACCGCCCGGCCAGGCGAGATCGTGGTCGCGTGCTTGAACGACGAGGCTACGGTGAAGTACTACCAACCCCGCAAGGACCGCGTCGAGTTGGTCGCGGCCAACGAGAAGTACCAGCCGATCGTGGTCTCCGAGGATTCTGACTTCCGCATCCTCGGCACCGTGCGTGGCGTCATTCGCACGGTCAGCAGGAATTAGCTGTTCCGGACGGGAGCGCCTGGCGCTCCCGTTCATTTTGTAGTCCAGCTGCACATCTGTTCACCACAGTCCCCGCAGGAGGAAACACCGTGGATACGAATCTGGCCCTCCCCGTCCATCAGGCCCTGATGCAGCGCTGGGAGCCTCTGTATCGCAGCCAGCTCCACTATCTGGTCACGTGGAGCACACGGGGACACCGTCCAGTGTTGAAGGACAGACACATCGAGGCGCTGCAGGCCCTCATCCGCACCACGAGCGAGGATCGCGACTTCGGCTTGGTCGAGGTCGTCGTTGGGCACGACCACGTGCATGTGCTGTTCGGCTTGAAGCCCGCCCAGAGTGTTGCGAGTGCGGTGCGTGAACTGAAGGGTCGCACCAGTTTGGCGTTACTCGAGCGATTCCCCGAGCTGCGCGTGTGGTTGCGCGGCAATCTGGTGTGGGACGAGCGCTACGCCGTGGAGACCGTGAGCCCCCTGCGCGTCGACCGCATGCGCGAGCGTTTGAGCCACTTGCACCGTTCACTGTTCGACAGCGATGGGATCGAGGAGCTCGCCGTAGCGAGCTGATATTCCGAGTGACGCCCATGCCGGCCGCGGCGCGCATCCGCGCCTCACACCCAGACGCCGCGGCCGGCGGGAACTCGGCGCAGCTCGAGATGCGCGGCGAGTGTCACGCGCAGCGAAGCCGTTCAGCTCCGCTCCACACTCGCCGCCGCGGCCTCCGGATGCTCGCGAGACGCGAGCAGTGCGGCTCCGATGACCATACCAGCGCCGACCAACTGCAAGGGCCGCAATGATTCCCCGAGGAACAGTGCGGCTGAGACGATGGCCACGACGGGTTCGCTCGTGGAGATCACCGCCGCCTCAGTCGCCGGTAACAACCTGAGGCCAGCGTAGAAACAGCGAAATGGAACGAGTGTCGAGAAGATCCCCAGTAGCACGAAACGCAGCCACAACGCTGGCGGGTACCCAGCGGCGAGAATCCGCCACGGCGGGGTGACGACGGCCCAGAAGCTCGCCGCGATCGAGAACGTGTAGAACAGCACGGTTTCAGGGGCATAGCGGGCAAGTCCGCGCTTCGAATACACCACGTAGAACGCGAAGATGACCGCGGACGACAGACCGATCGCCCAGTCGAGCGTGCTCGCATGCAGTGCGCGCGAATCGACACCGTTCACGAGCAGCGTGGTCCCCGCGAGCGCCAGGCAGACCGCGAAGCTCATGGCCGCGGACGGCTTGCGCCCGCGCGCCAGATCCCACAGCACGATCAGCGATGGTGCCACGTACTGCAGCAGGATCGCGAGGCCGACTCCGAGCTTTGCGATCGAGTAGTAGTAGCTGCCCTGCACAGCCGCGACCCCGAACAGCCCGAGCACGACGAAGTACGCGAAGTCTGCACGCGCCACTCTGAGTGCGCTCCGCCGCCGGGCCGCCAACCACACCAGCAGCAGCACTGCGGCGAATATGAGTCGCAGCTCGACCACCGTGAGCGCGGGCACGCCACTGTCGCGGAACACCGACCGGGCGAGCGTCGCGGTAATTCCCCAGAAGACTGTCGCCAGGAACACCAACCAGCGGCCCGCGGCGCGCTGCTGTGCCACGGCGGAGTTCACGCAGGGGCGCCAGGCATTACACTGTTGAAATGTACCAACTTACTAAAAAACATATGATCTGACGCCAAGCCTCAACGCGTTCTGGCGCCGCCCGTCAGCTCGATGGCCTCGGAGCCCGACTCGAGCATCGTGCATCGCCCGGTGAAATGGACACCCTGCTCCATCGCCACGGTCATCCCGGCGAGGTCGCCCTCGATCCGCGCCCCGGATTTCATCTCGATGGCGCCGAGCGCGCGGATGTTGCCGTATACGCGGCCCATGATGAGCGCTTCCTTCACCTCGACGTCCGCGCGCATGACCCCGTGCTCGCCGATCTCGAGCCGCTCGCAGTTCAGGATGTCACCCTCGAATTCACCGTCGATGCGGAGTACGCCGGTCACCATGAGTGTGCCACGGAAGTTGGAGTTCACACCGATGACAGTGTTCGCTGCTGGCGTCTCCTCTTGTGGTTGAGCGGATCTGAATTTCAGCACGTGCACCTCCCTGTGTTCGGCGCCAACTCGGAGCGGCTAGAGGACACCCCAGGCCTCGAGGAGTCGCTCGAGATCCTCCTGGTTGTAGTACTCGAACTCCACCTTGCCGCCTTTGCGCCCCTGGCTGATGGCGACCTGGGTGGAGAACCGCTGTTGGAGCTTGGTCTCCCACTCGCTGAGCCCGGCGAGCTTCGCGGGTCTAGGCCGGGCGTGCACCGTACGCTGCTTCCTGCGCACGAACGACTCCGTCCTGCGGACCGAGAACCCCTTGGCAGCAACATAGCGCGCCGCCGCCAGTTGGTCGCCACGATTCTCGAGCCCTAGCAGGGCCCGCGCGTGGCCACTGGACAATGTTCCACGTGAAACCATGTCCATGACTTCCGGCGGAAGTCCAAGCAAGCGCAGAGAATTGGTGATGGTCGCGCGCTGCTTTCCGACCCGCTCCGACAGCTTGTCGTGCGTCAGCCCGACCTTCTCGATCAGGGCCTGGTACGCCTTCGCCTCATCGATGGGATTCAAGTCCTCGCGCTGGATATTCTCAATGAGCGCCAGCTCCATCATGGCGCGATCATCGAACTCCTTCACGATGACGGGGACCCTGACGAGCCCAGCCAATTGAGCGGCGCGCAATCGGCGTTCGCCTGCCACGAGTTGGTAGTTGCCAGGGCCAGCCCGGCGCACGAGCAGCGGCTGCAGCACGCCGGCCGAACGAATCGAGTCCGCCAGCTCCTTCAGTCCAGCCTCGTCGAAGCGGGTGCGCGGCTGGAACGGGTTCGCGGCAATCACATCGACAGAAAGCTCAGTCGTTCCACCATGTGGAGCAAGGCCTTCGGTAGCAACGGCGGCGCTATCGCTCGAGATCAGGGCCTCGAGCCCGCGCCCCAGCACCTTCCTAGTCATGACCGAGGACCTCCTTTGCCAGCTCGCGGTAGCTCTCCGCTCCCGAACTGTGCGGGTCATAAAGCACGATGGGCTTGCCGAACGACGGGGCCTCGCTCAGGCGGACATTTCTCGGAATTACTGCCTTGTACACTCTGTCGGAGAAGAACTTGCGGGCTTCGTCAGCGACCTGCTTCGACAGACTGAGCCGCGCATCGTACATGGTCAGGAGCACTCCCTCGATGCGTAGCGACGGGTTCAGGTGGTCCTGGACCAGCCGTATCGCCGTGATGAGTTGGGTCAGCCCCTCCAGCGCGAGGTACTCGCACTGAAGCGGGATGATCACCGAGTCCGAAGCTGTGAGCGAGTTGACGGTGAGCAGCCCGAGCGACGGCGGGCTGTCGATGAGGACGAAGTCATACTCGTCACGCACCTTGGCGAGACAGGTCTTGAGTCTGGTCTCGCGAGCCATCATCCCGACCAACTCGACTTCTGCGCCCGAGAGGCGCTGGCCGGTTGGAAGCACGTCGAGGGCGGCGAGCGCTGTGGGAAGTATCGCTTCCTTCGCTTCCGCCTGCCCGATCAGGACCTCGTACGTACCCAGGCGAGCATCATTGCCATTGATGCCGATCCCACTGGTCGCATTGCCCTGTGGGTCGATATCCACCAGCAGCACTCGCCGGCTCTCTTGCGCCAGACAGGCCCCGAGGTTGATAGCCGTCGTGGTCTTGCCGACGCCGCCCTTCTGACTGGCGATGGAGATGACGCGTCCCATTCCCTTGGCTCGCTCGCGCCCCACGACTGTGGGCTGCGCCTGGAGGTCGGCATCTCGCTGCCTGACCGTGTGAATCGGAGCTGAGCAGCCAGCTGGAGGGAGACGCCGACCGCATCAATCGGCTCGGAAACTAGCAACTGCTCGAGCCGGCAACAAGGCCTATGTTCCACGTGGAACAGACTTGCACTTATTGCCGCAATTCTATGGTTTTCTTTTGAATACAGAGATTGAGTTTGGGCCATCCCCGATCATGTGCACGGCAGGAGCGTCCCATTTGCCCTGCCAGTCGGCTTGCGTCGCCGCCAGCTCGTCCTGAAAGCCGCTGCCCTTCCACAGGATCGCGTGCCCACCCTGCTTGATGATTTCGGCTGCAAGCTCAAGAGTGGGGCCAAGTTTCATGGTCGCACGTGACGTGAAGCCATCGCAGGCGATGGCTGCGGGATCCGTTTCGACGAGCACCTCGAGGCGGGCGGTGATCACGTTGATATCCGCTATTGCCAACTCCTGCACAGCTCGGCGCAAGAACAGCGTCTTGTTTCGACGCGATTCGACGAGCGACCAGTGCCTGCCGACACCCGCAAGCGCGAGTGGCAGAGCGGGGAAACCTCCACCAGATCCAAAATCAACTAATACTTTGCAGCCCAGCGCATTAATGATTTCTACGCCGGCAAGCGATTCCGCGATGTGACGGTCCAGGATACGTGGCTCATCATTATGCGAGATCAGGTTGGAGACACCCTGACTCCAGCGCAGCAACTCGGCCGCGAATGCCTTGAGCCGAGTGAGCGCAGCTTCCTTGTCTGCGTCGCTTCCGGCCAATAGCGGGCGTAGCGAGTTCCAATCCATTCTCGCGAGCATGCGCGCGGGGTCACGCCGGGGAGCATCCGCGCGCTCAGGAACCCTCCGCTGCGTGGATGTCGTCTGGGGCGCGACCTTGCGACGCAGCGAAGTCTTGCGACGCGAGGGACTTGCGGGGCGCTCGAAACCCGCGGCCGCCGCGCCGCCGCGCCACGGCCCCGAAGTGCCGCCACCACGTCCCGGGCGCCGAGGCTCAGCCGACGGTTCCAGCCGCGTGCTGCCGCGACGTCCCGGCGCGGCGGAAGGCTCAGCGCTCGGCCGACGTCGCCGCGCATCAGCTGGCGTCCCGACGCTCGGCGCTCGCCGCCGCGAATCCCCGGCAGGCCCAGCGCCCGGTCCTCGCCGCTGCCGCGGACCAGCTCCACCACTCGCACCGGAAGCGCCGCCACGTCGCGGTCCCGCCGCTGCCCCAGCGCCCCGCGCCGAACTTCTTCGATTGTCTTTCGAGTATCCCATGGACCCCGCAAGATACCCGACTTCCCGTGATCAGGACACCGCACATCCTCCATTCCAACCCCCACCGACGAAACTACGCCAAAGGCCCCAGCGAAGCGCACTTCGCTCGCGTCTTCCGCCCCGCGAGCTTGCCCGAGCGGGGCAAGTGCCCCACCGCGAACGCCGCTCGCCGGCTCTCGTCTGGCACGTCGAGGGACGCGCGTGAACAGGAGGCGTCTGGGAACTTGCGCTTCCCGACCCAAGCAAGCGCGGCACGCCACGCCGAATCCAGTCACAAGCCGCGAGGGACGCGCGTGAACAGGAGGCGT
>JAYVCN010000200.1:0-12905 GCA_043749875.1 Candidatus Eiseniibacteriota bacterium
CGGAACGAAATGTCACGCGCTCGGTGATGCTCGTGGGCTACGGCGCCGCGCCCACGCCGAGCAGCCCGTCCCACGCCACCACGCTCGACACGCTCGCCAACGATCCGTACCTGCGCGCGGGCCGGCAGTACGGCCTCCTGAATCCCGGCCCGACCGGTTTCTTCGGCGGCGTCGCGCGCGCCGATGTGCACGCGCCCGAGGCGTGGCGCGTATCGGTGGGTGGCAACGCCATCAAGCTGGCGGTGGCCGACACCGGCATCGACCCGAACCAGCCGGAACTCGGCGGGCTCATGCCCGACGGCAGCGCACGCATCACCGACGCGCTCAACGTCACCGACGATTCCGACGCCACCGTCACTGACCTTTACGGCCACGGGACGCCCGTCGCCGGCGTGATGGCAGCACGCACCAACGACGGCGCGCACTTCGCTCCGGGCTCCGGTGTCGCCGGCGTGTGTGGCGGCGACGGGGGTGGGAACGCGGGTTGCCGCATCGTACCCATCAAGATCGCGCCGGGTCATTCGGGCGAGGCGACCACGTTCGACATCGCGCGCGCCTACCTGCACGCGGCCGATGTCGGCGCCCGCGCCATGAACCTGTCGTTCGCCGGCGACGCGCCGAGCCGCATCGAGCGCCTGGCGCTGACCTACGCGCTGTTCAATGGCTGCATCCCGGTGGGGGCCGCGGGGAACTCGGGCTTCGACGACCCCAGGCTGCCGCTGTTCCCGGCAGCCTACGCGCGCGACGGGCTCGCCATCTCGGTGGGCGCCAGCGACTCGTTCGACCAACGCACGCCGTTCTCCTCGTATCCATTCGGGCTCGACCTCGTGGCGCCCGGCGTGAACATCTACACCACGTTCATGAGCTACCCGAGCTTCTTCGGCGCCAGCTATCCCGGCTATGTGCCGGCGTCGGGCACGTCGTTCGCCGCGCCGTTCGTCACGGGTGCCGTTGGCCTGCTGGCCGCTGCGCGCGGGGAGCTGCTCGACACCGACTTCCAGCACGTGATCCGCGAGTCGGCCGACGACATCGGCACGCCGGGGATCGACGAGCAGACCGCGCACGGGCGCTTGAATCTAGAGAAAATGCTCGCGCGCGTCGGCCCCGGCATCGGCGTGTGGCACGACGAGACCGTGGCGGATTCGTTCACGGTCGAGGGCGCCGGATTGTTGTCCGTGGGCGAGACCGGACCCGGCACGCTGGGCCTCCACTTTGGCGACCACTGGAGCACACGCCTCGCGGCCTACGGCACGGTGAGCATTCCCGACAGCTTCCTCACCGTGACCGGCGTGTGGTTGCGAGTGGCCGGCACGCTGGCCGCGCGTGGCGACTTCAACATCCCCTACTTCTCGCCCAGCGCCTCGGTGCTGCGCTCGAGCAACACCAGCGCCACGTTCCGCGGCTACGTCTACCGCATCGAGGAGGACTCGTGCGACGTGTGCGACGACCGCTACGTGCCGCTGGCGCCGAGCAACGTGCGGTTCGGTTTCACGGTGATGGGCGTGGTGGACCGGCCACCGGTGGTGGCGATCACCGACCCGCCCGCCGGCAGCATCGGCTTGCCCGGGGACGTGATGCGCGTAAGCTGGAACGCCACCGACGTCGACCAGGTGACGCGCGTGCGCGTGTCGTTCGCGCCGGATGCAGGCGGCAGCGTGCCGCTGGGCGAATCCGCGGGCAGCGCGCCGGGCGGCAGCTTCCCGCTGCCGTGCCTTGGACCCACCGATGCGCCGGGGCGACTTGTGGTGACTGCCTACGACGAGCACGGTCACGCCGACCAGAGCAGCGTGTCCGTCCCGTTCACACTCCGCGGCGGCGCGTGTTCGGCGCCGCTCGCGACGTTCCGGGTCACGCCGTCACCGTTTGGAGCCTTGCTCAGCGTGTTCGCGCCCGGCGCTGGCACACTACGCGTGCTCGATGCGAGTGGCCGCGTCGTGCGCCGCATCGCCACCCGTGGGGGCGTCGCGCACTGGGACGGGCGCGACGACCGCGGCTCGGCCGCGGCCGCCGGCGTCTACTGGGTGCGCTATGACGGCCCGGCGGGCACAGTGACCAAGCGCGTGGTGAAACTGGGGCGGTAGCCTCGGGCTACGCGCGTTCCAACGCGCATCTTTCAGTTCGAGTGGCGCCTCTTACGGCCAGAATTCATGCGCGCGTGCGCCATCATGGTGAGACTATGCGCGCGCACCATGGGGTTCCCCACCTGTAAAGTTCGAACTCCGTAACCACCGGCGCGCGCATCCTCCCCGACCGCCGGCTTGGCCTGATCGCCTACAGCCTCGCTTGGAGTTCCCGTTGGTCTGCCATCAGCCGGCCCGTGTCCTGCTGCTCTGCACCATGCTGTCGCTCAGCCCCTGCGTGCCCTCGGTCGCGCGCGCGAGCTGGGCCACGGACGGCAATCTCGTGGTGGGTTCCTCCAGCGCGGCCGTCGGACCCACGGCCGTGCCGAATGCGACCGGTGGCGTGTATCTGGCCTGGGTGGACGCCCGCACCGGATACAACAGTGACGTGCGGGCCTCGCTGTGGACCGCGGCCGGAGTCGCGGCAAGTGGCTGGACGCGCGACGGCGACCTGGTCACGAACATCACCTGCGCGAAGCACGACCTGAGCGCGGTCGCCGACGGCGCGGGCGGGGCGCTTTACGCTTGGAGCGACAACCGTTGCGTCGGCTACCGGCAGATCTATGCATGTCGCGTGGTCGCCGCGGGCGCCGCCGCGGCAGGGTGGGCTGCGAATGGCATGCATCTCGCCACCACAGCCATGGACCAACTCACACCCGCCATCGCCGACGATGGCGCGGGCGGCGCGTTCGTGGCGTGGCAGGACCTGCGCGGCACGGATGCCGACATCTATCTCCAGCACGTGGACGGCACGGGCGCGGTGGTGGCTGGCTGGCCGGCGTCGGGGCTCGGCATCGCGGTCATCGCGGGGCTCCAGAGCGCGCCGGCGGTGACGAGTGACGGTGCGGGCGGCGTGTTCGTGACGTGGCAGGACCGACGCGCCGGCAATGACGATGTCTACCTCCAGCATGTGACGGGCGGGGCCGCGCTCGTGGCGGGCTGGGCGACGAATGGTGTGGTGGCGTGCAACGCGCCCGGGGACCAGCGCGCCCCGAGCATGGTGACGGACGACGCGGGCGGTGCCTTACTGGCATGGCAGGACCAACGTGCCGGCAACTGGGACGTGTACGCGCTGCGCGTGCTGGGCAGTAGCGCACTGGCATCGGGCTGGAGTGCTAACGGCAGCGTGGTGTGCCAGGCAAGCGGCGACCAGCTTGCGGTGCGGCTCGCCAGCGACGGAGCGCACGGCGTACTGCTGGCGTGGCAGGACCACCGCGGCGTCGACTGGGACGTGTATGCGATCCGGCTCGCCGCGAACGCGACCGTGTCTGCAGGCTGGCTCGCGGATGGCTCTGCGGTCGCAGCGACCCCGGCGGACCAGACCGCGCCAGACCTTGCTGCTGATGCCGCCGGTGGCGCGTTCGTGGCGTGGCAGGATCGCCAGTTCGGTGGCGCCGACATCCGCGCGCTGCATCTGGCCAGCACCGGCTCGCTGGTTGCGGGCTGGCCTGCCGGCGGCTCGCTCGTGTGCGGCGCCCAGGGCGAACAGACCGCGCCGCGGATCGCCACATCGGGAAGCGATGCGTACGTGGTGTGGGCGGACAGCCGTGATGGCGGGCGGGGCCCCGCGCTCTACGCGCAACGCCTGCTCTCCGGCGGGCCCATCCAGGTGCGCCCGAGCGGGCTCGCCGCGATTCACCACGATGGCCAGACGTTCCTCAGCTGGCTCTCGCCGCCCGACACCGGCTGGACGCACCGCGTCTACTTCCGCTCCACGCCCATCGCCACGGATGCCGATCTGGCCACGGCCACGCTGCTCGGCAGCGTGCGCGACTCCTCGGCCACGGACCGGCGGCTCTCGACGCTCATCAACACCCTGTGCTCGTTCCGTCCCGACAGCGCTGTCGCGCCGCTGGCACCCGAGCAGGGCATGTTCGTGGTGACGCTGCCCGCCAGCCGACAGGGCTGCTACGCGGTCACCTCGCAGTTGTTCGGCGGCCCCGAGGACCGGCACGTGGTGCCGGGCGGCAATGCGCTCACGGCTCCGGTGCAGGAATTCCTCGACGTGCCGCGCCCGGTGTTCCAGCGCAGGATCACCCAGGGCAGCACGAGCTCCGACGTCTACACGCTGTGGACCTGGCCCGACGACACGCCGCTATGCCCGGCCATGTCGAACCGGGCGAGCTGGCCGTTCGACTGTGGCGTGACGCATGGCACGCCCGGGGGGCCGGCGTTCGTTCGCCCGCACCAGCGTGGCGGGAGCTTCACGGAGCAACTGGTGGCGTCGAGCTCGCCCGCCGAGTGGGTGCTGGGGCTCGACGACTACACCCTCAACGGTGACGTGCAGACCTACTGGTACGGATACCCCGCCGGCTACGACTTCACCGCGGAGGGGAACGCGCCGCCCACGTCGGGCACGGTGGTGGACTACACGAACCGCCGGGCGCTCTATACGATCCGGTGGTGGCGCCGCACGTTCGCCTTTGACACCACCCGCCACTATGCCTTCGGCTACTCGCTCGGAGGCACCTATAGCATGCACCTGGGGCTCGCGCACCCCGAGCTGATCGTCGCGGCGATGTCGTCGGCGGGTAAGGTGGACTTCTCATTCGAGAGTGACCCGGAGCCGCAGTCGTCGTTCAACCCTGGCGAGCCGTTCCGGTTGTCGTTGAACAGGTTGTGGGGCACGACCGGCACGAACCTGCCCACGACGGAGGGGCTTCCGCTCTACACTGTCATGAACGACGATTCGCTCCTGGCCCGCGCGGCCAGCAATGGGGCCGCATTTCTCGTGAACTTCGCCGGCCGCCACGATCTCACGGTGGGCTGGGCCGAGAAGCGGGGCTTCTATTCCGCCCTCGAGACCTATCGCCATGGCGGCATCGAGTACTGGGACAATCGCGACCACTTGGGCAACCTCTATCCTGGGGCGATGGCCCCGATGCTGGACCTGCGTTACCTGTACCGGTTCCGGAGCAATTTGAGTTGGCCAGCGTTCTCGCGCTGCTCCGCGAACGGTGATCCGGGAGACTTCACCGCCACCACCGGCGACAGCATCGGCACGCTCAACGGGTACATGGATTGGGACCCGGCCGTGATCGACTCCACGATGCAGTGGCAGGCCACGCTCAAGACACGCGACCTCACGACGCGGTGGGGGACGCTCTGGGCACCCGAATCACTCACGGTGGACGTCACACCCCGGCGCGTGCAGAGGTTCAAGCCCGACGCCGGCACGACGGTGACCTGGACCGCCAACCGGCTCTCGGATGGTGCGCGCGTGCAGAGCGGCACCGTGACCGTTGACCCGCTCGGGCTCGTCACCATTCCTGCGGTGAAAACCTATCGCACCGGCACGCGCCTGGCGCTGGGCGCCACGATCACGATTGCAGTCCCACCGCCCACCGCTCGTCCAACCCGCTTGCTGTTCGCCGCGTTCACCAATCCGGCACACGCACAGGCAGCGTTCTCGGTGACCTGGCCGCAGGCCGGAACCGCCCGGCTGGAGATCTACGACACCAGCGGCCGCCGCGTGCGCACGCTGCTTGCGGGCGCGGTGCGCGCGGGCGAGTGGCGCGCGACGGCCACCCTGTCGGGGCTTCCGCCGGGCGTTTATCTGGTGCGGGCCGAACAGGCCGGTGAGTACCTCCTGCGGCGACTGGTGCGGATCCAGTGACCGTGCGCACCGCCCGCAGGTTGTCGATGAGCCGAGCGAGCGCCCGTGGTAGTGCTGTGTCCGCACGGGCGCATGGCGCGCCCGCGCTGGAGACACCCCGCATGCGCCGCAGATTCCTCGCACTGCCGCTCGCCCTGTTCGCGCTGTCGTGCACCCCCGCCCGGCACGCCACGCCGTGGCAGGACGTGCGCGAGCTGACGCCGTCGTTCCTCACCGGCGCCCATGCTACAGATCCCTCGCTATCGCTCGATGCACACGGCCGCGTCGCACTCAGCTGGGTCACGCGCGATTCGCTGGGCGCCGACGCGTGGCTGGCGGTGAGCGCGGATTCGGGCGAGCACTGGTCGCCGCCCGTGCGCGTGAACACCGCTCCACACCGGGTCACGAGCTATGCCGAGAGCCGGCCGGTGGTGGCGTGGGGGCGAGACGGACTGCTCGTGGCAGCATGGGCGGCGGCACGTGAGGGCGACGCGGACGCCGCCGACATCGCCGTGCGGGTGAGCGCAGACGGCGGGCTCGCGTGGGGGCCGGTGAACCTCGTCAACGGTGACCGCTCCGACCCCAGCTCCGGCTATCACGGCTTCATGGCGATCGACGTGCTGCCCGACGGGCGCCCGTTCGTGGCGTGGGTCGACGGTCGCGCGTCGGCAGGCCTGGAGCCGGAGCCAGCGCGCGCCGAGATCTACGCCAGCACCAGCGCGGACGGCGGTGCGACGTGGAGCCGCGAGACCTGGGTGGCGGGCGATGTCTGTCCGTGCTGCCGCATCGCCGTGAAGAGCAACCAGCGCGAGAGCGGCGGCATCGACGTGGCGGTGGCGTATCGCGGCGCCGCGAACGACCTGCGCGACCCGCGCCTCGCACTCTCCACCGATGGCGCGGCCACGTTCAAGCTCGACACGCTGGTGTCGGCCGATCGCTGGAAGCTTCCGGGCTGCCCCTCGGTGGGCCCGGCGCTCACGTTGGACGTGGGCGGCGGGCAGTATGCGTGGTTCACCGGCGAGTCACCGGATGGTGCAACGCGGCGGGGCCGGCCCGCGCCCGGTGTGTACCTGGTGTCGTGGCGCGTGGGCGCCGGTGCCGTGGGTGTGAAGCGCGCGCTCGGCGACAGCCTCGACAACGTGACGCGTCCCATGCTCGCTCGGCTCGATCACGGCACACTGGTGGGGGCACTCGGCCAGGCCCAGGGGCCACCCGTGCGCAAGGTCCTGGCGCTCCGCATGCTCGGGCTCGACGGCACGCTGTCGCCGTGGCTCTACCTTGGCAGCGGTGTGAAGAGCGCCGCCATCGCGGGCCAGGGCGCACGCGACGCGTGGGCCGCGTGGGCCGAAGCCGCCGAGGGCGGCACGCGCGTGCGGGTGGCGAAGCTGGCGCGTCGGTAGCGGTTGTGCTCGCCCGGTGCCGCGAAGCTCACTGGTACAGCGACTTCACCGCGGCCCAGGTGATGTTACGCGCCGCGACCGGCAGCTCCTGCTGCCACGCCACCACACTGCTACCCGCCGGAGCGCTCAACGTCTCGGGAACGCCGCCGCCCACCCGCAGCTGGCTCAGCGTGATCACGACCGGTTCCAGACAGCCGCTGCAGGCGCCCCCTCCGATCGTGGCCGCGTGGCTGATCGCCAGCCGGCACGCGAAGTACTCGACACCGCCGACCAACGGCAGGCTACCCGCCGCAGCGGAAGCCACCAGCACCATGTGGTCCGGAGTGGGGAACCGGAAGTTGTCGCGAATAATGCCAAACACGGGAACGGTGCTCGCTGACGTGTTTTGACAAACCACGATGGGCACCGGCGGCGAACCGTCAAAAGAGATGAGATTCCGGCGGCAGCTTGTGCTTGTCGCGAAGTCCCACCACACCGGAAGCGTTCCGCCCGAGCGCGTCTGGATGTCGAATTGGATCTCGAGCAGACTCGAATTGGGGTGGTTGATCGCCGGCACGAACGACGCCACGACCGCTTCGAGGCCCGTGTTCCTGTCGCAGGCGAACAGCTTGCGCACGACCGGGGGCGCATCGCCGTAGCACTGGTCCCAGGCCAGGTTGATCCCCGCGGCGTGCGCGGTCGCGGCCGCCATGAGCAACAGGAGCAGGGTAAGACGAATTCGTCGCAGGCAAACCTCCGCGCTCGTATGGCGACACCCGGAACGGTGAACACTCTGACATCAGGTGCTGCCTCAAGACAGCCCAGAATAGGCGCAACTGCCAGCGCCCGTCGCGCCCCGCGCCGCACCCGGCGGCCCCGCGTTGCCGCGTTCGGGGCAGGCTTGTAGGCTCGCGCCCCATTCGTCTACCGCGGCCGGGTACCGCCTGCGGCGTCCGCACACTTGCGCGACGCCGGCGCAGCACCCGGCCGCGTCGTCCACAGCGAACCGGCCCCGAGCGCGTGCCGCGCGCCCGCGGTCGCCGGCCGAACCACCCGAAAGGCGACACCCCTAGTGCCCGCAACCAGCTCCGACCTCGAAGACGTCAAGCGTTTGAACCAGGCGCGCGAGCGCATCACGACCGAGCTGCGGAAGGCCATCGTCGGCCAGGACGAAGTCATCGAGCAGCTGCTGATGGCGCTGTTCGCGGGCGGCCACGTGTTGCTGGTGGGTGTGCCCGGACTCGCCAAGACCCTGCTCATCTCCAGCCTCGCGCGCGTGCTGGACCTGAACTTCAAGCGCATCCAGTTCACGCCTGACCTGATGCCCAGCGACATCACCGGCACCGACGTGCTCGAGGAGGACGCCTCCACCGGCCGCCGCGTCATGCGCTTCATCCAGGGGCCGGTGTTCGCGAACGTCGTGCTGGCCGACGAAATCAACCGCACGCCGCCCAAGACGCAGGCGGCGCTGCTGCAGGCGATGCAGGAGAAGGAGGTCACCGCCGGCGGCCAGACCATGAAGCTCGAGCTGCCGTTTTTCGTGCTGGCGACGCAGAACCCGATCGAGCTCGAGGGCACCTACCCGCTGCCCGAGGCGCAGCTCGACCGGTTCATGTTCAACGTGCGCGTGGACTACCCGTCGCAGAGCGAAGAAGAGCAGATCGTCTCCACCACCACGTCGTCGTACGTGCCGTCGCTCGAGCGCGTGCTGTCGGCCAAGGACATATTGGAATTGCAGCAGCTCGTGCGCCGCGTGCCGGTCACCGAGCACGTCGTGCGCTACGCCGTGCGGCTCGCGCGCGCCACGCGTGGCGGCGACGGTGCGCCCGAGTTCGTGAACCAATGGGTGAGCTGGGGCGCCGGTCCGCGTGCGTCGCAGTATCTGGTGCTCGGAGCGAAAACGCGCGCCGTGCTGCACGGCCGCTTCGCGCCCGGCATCGAGGACGTGCGCGCGGTGGCGCCGTCGGTGCTGCGGCACCGGGTGGTCACGAACTTCACCGCCGAAGCCGAGGGTATCAAGCCCGATCGCATCATCGCCGATCTGATCTCCGGCATCTCGCCGGATTAGGCAGGAACGGAGGAAGGCATGGCCGCTTCACCCGGCATCGAACTCACGCGCCAGATCGGCCTCTACGCCGCCACCGCGATCACGGTGGGCAACATCATCGGCTCGGGCATCTTCCGCTCGCCGCATTCGGTGGCGCAGGAGCTGCCGGGGTTCACGCCGGTGATCCTCGCCTGGGTCGTCGGCGGCATCCTGTCCATCTGCGGCTCGCTCGTGCTCACGGAACTCGCGGTGCGTCATCCGAAGACCGGCGGCCTGTACGTGTTCATCCGCGAGGGCTTCGGCAACGCGTGGGCGTTCACGTTCGGCTGGGCGAACCTGTGGGTCATCAAGCCCACGGTCATCGCCAGCATCGTCAGCGTGTTCGCGCTCTACTTCTGTCAGGTGATGGGCTGGGGGCACGCGCGCGAATATGTGGTGGGTTGCGGCGCCATCGTGCTGCTGACGTTCGTCAATTGGCTGGGCGTGCGTGAGGGCGCCGGCACCCAGTCGCTGTTCACCACGGCGAAGCTCGTCGGCATCTTGTGCGTGTGTGTCGCCGCGTTCATGCTGACCTCGACGCACGCCGCCACGCCGCTCGAACACCCGGTGCTGGCCGGCAACGCCGGGCACCCGCTCATGCTCGCGTTCGCGCTGTCCATGATCACCATCCTGTTCGCCTACGACGGTTGGACGGATTCCACCTACGTCGCCGGCGAGGTGCTGAACCCGCAGCGCAACATGCCCATCGCCATCCTCGGTGGCACGTGGCTCGTGGTCGCCGTGTACGTGCTCACGAACTTCGCCTACTACCACGTGCTCACGCCCAACGAGGTCGCGAGCTACCCGGCCGTGGGCTCCGAGACGGTGCACCGCCTGCTCGGAGACTGGGGCGCCCGAGGGCTCGCCGTGCTCGTGGCGGTGTCCACGTTCGGCACCACGAACGGCGCCATCCTGACCGGCCCGCGTGTCACGCAGGCGATGGCCGCGGACGGCATGCTGTGGAAGCCGCTCGGGGCGCTGCATCCCAAGCGCGAGTCGCCGGTGCTGGCGCTGTGGGTTCAGGCTTTGCTGTCGTGCGTCTGGCTGTGGTTCGCGAACGGTTTCGACGACGTGTCGGGCTGGTTCGTCACCACCTCGTGGCTGTTCTACGGCGTCACCACCGCCACCATCTTCACGCAGCGCGCCCGCGAAAATCGCGGCGAACAGGCCGCGATGAGCTATCGCACGCCGTTCTACCCGATCACGCCCATCGTGTTCCTGGTCGTCACCGGCGTCATCATCTGGAGCGATTTCTCGAACAGCGGCGCGATCCCGCACACCATCATCCCGCGCGCCATGGCCGGCGTGCTGATCGCTGCGACGGGATTCCCGGTCTACTACCTGTGGCGAGCGGGCAAGCGTGCCTGAGACCAGCGCGAGCGGTGGAGCCTACTACCTGGATCCGGAGCTCTACGACGCCATCTACTCCGACGTCGTCGCCGACGTCGCGCCGCACATGGCGCTCGTGCGCGGCGCCGGAGGCGCCGCCCTGGAACTGTGCTGTGGCAATGGCCGGCTGCTGATCCCCACGCTCGAGGCGGGGCTCGCCTGCGACGGGCTCGATTACGACCCGAACATGCTGGCGAGCCTGCGCGGCAAGCTCGCCGCGCGCAGACTGCGCACCACCGTGCTGCAGGGAGATATGCGCGACTTCTCGCTGCCGCAGCGCTACGCGCTCATCGTGATTCCGTTCAATTCGTTCCTGCACAACCTTACCCAGGGCGACCAGCTCGCCACGCTGCGCTGCTGCCGCCATCACCTCGCACCGGGCGGGCGGCTGGTGATCATCGCGTTCCACCCGAGTGCCGAGAAGCTGCTCGAGTGGTCCGGCGCTGAGAAGTTCCTTAAAGAATTGCCGTGGCAGGGCGGGCGGGTGCGCATCTGGGACCGTGCCGACGACGACCGCGTCGAGCAGATCCGCCGCATGACGCGGCGCATCGAGATCACCGACGCCCACGGCGCGGTGACGCGCCGGGCGAACATGAAATTCGACTTGCGCTACATCTACAAGCCCGAGATGGAGCTGCTGTTGCACGTGGCCGGCTTCCCGCGCTACGAGGCACGGCCGGCGTTCGCGGACTACCGTGATGCGTCGTCGCTCGCCGGCGACCGCCCGTTGCGGGAGGGCGACAACGTTGCCTGGACCGCGTGGGGGCATTGACATGAGCGAACGCAATCCCGGCGTGCCCTTTAGCATCGGCGGCACGGCTTCAGGCGCCGCCCGCGGCTCCAGCGGCTCGCGCCCCGGCGCCAAGGAAGGACGCCGCTGGCTCGACCCCGCGGTCGTGGCGCGGCTCGCGCACCTCGACGTGCGCGCGCGGCTGGTGGTGGAGGGGTTCATCGCCGGCATGCACCGTTCGCCGTTTCATGGCTTCTCGGTCGAGTTCGCGGAACACCGGCCTTACATGCCGGGCGATCCCTTGAAGAACCTCGACTGGAAGGTGCTCGCCAAGAGCGACCGCTACCTGGTGAAGCAGTACACCGAAGAGACCAACCTGCGAGCGCACCTGCTGCTGGACTTGTCGGGGTCGATGGGCTTCCGCTCGCAGCGCGCTTCGCTCTCCAAGCTCGAGTACGCGCGCTCGCTGGCCGCGGCGCTCGCCTATCTCATGATCGGCCAGCAGGACGCGGTCGGGACCATGTTGTTCGCCGAGCACCCGCTCGAGTACGTGCCGCCGCGCTCGGTGCGCTCGCACCTGGACGTCGTCTTGAAGAGCCTTTCGCACGGCGAGCCCGCCGGGCGCACGCGCCTCGGGCCGGCGCTGCACGAACTCGCCGAACGCATCAAGCGACGGGGATTGGTGGTGCTGCTCTCGGACCTGCTCGATACGCCGTCCGCGGTGCTGTCGGGGCTCCAGCACTTCCGGCACCGGCACCACGAGGTGATCGTGTTCCACGTGCTGGACCCGGACGAGATCGAGTTCCCCTACACCGACGCCTCGACGTTCGTCGACATGGAGACCGGCGCCCAGCTCACGACCGAGCCGTGGGAGATCGCGGCCCGCTACCGCGAGCAACTCGAGGCGTGGCGCGGGAACTACGCGCGCTCCTGCCGCGAGCAACGCATCGACTACGTGCCGCTCGACACGCGCACGCCGTTCGACCGCGCCTTGCTGGCCTACCTCGAGAAGCGGGCCACGCTGCTGTGATCGTCCGCTCGCTCGCCGTGCTCATCTTCGCCGCCGGCGCGGCCGCGCTGCTGGGCGGACTCGCGCTGCTCGGCCGCGCGCCCGGACTGCCCGAGCAGACGCGCCACCTACGCCAGATGAAGGACCGGCTTGACCCGCCGGTCCGAGTGCTCGACTACACCATGGCCGACTTCGCGGCGCTGCCGCACCACATCCCGCTCGCCACGCGCAGCGCGCTGGAAGCGCGCGGGGTTCGAGCCTCCGGCTGGGTGCAGCGCATGGTGCTCTCGGGCGACGGTGACCTGCACCTGGAGCTGGTCGAGAACCAGCGCCACCTCCTGGAGCGGGATACGGCCTACGTGGTGGCCGAGATCACGCCGCCGTGGCGCGAGCAGTCGCAGGGCTGGTCGTACGAATCGTTGCTGGTCGCGTTCCGTCCCAACCGCGGCGGACGCGCACCATGGGAGGCGGGCCCGCGCCGGGTGCGGCTCACGGGCTGGCTTACGCTGGACCACCCGTACGACAAGCCGGTGAGCACATGGCTGCAACAGCGCGGCGCGCCACGGCGCACGGGCTGGGAGATGCACCCGGTCACGC